>NZ_JAYSFE010000025.1:0-44118 GCF_041913585.1 Allostella sp. | reverse complement strand
GCCGGCGCCCATCTCTCCTTCGAGGAGGGCGAGAAGGGCTCGATCGAGCCGGGCAAGCTGGCCGACCTCGCCATCCTCTCGGACGATCCGCTGGCCTGCGACGAGGACCGGCTGCCGGCGATCGTGGCCGAGCGCACCATCGTCGGCGGCCGGGTCGTGTTCGACCGGGCGACCGACGCCGAACCCTTCCTGCCCGCCCCAGTGCCCGCATCCCGAGGAGCCGGACCATGAATGCCGCCGCCAATCCCGTCCCCGGTGAGGCCATCGTCATCGGTGCCGGCATCGTCGGCGTCTCCTGCGCCCTCTACCTGCAGCGCGACGGCCATCGCGTGACCCTGATCGACCCCAAGGGACCGGGGAACGGCGCCTCGTTCGGCAATGCCGGCAATCTCGGCTGGGCCTCCTGCGTCCCCGCCGCCATGCCGGGGGTGCTGAAGAAGGTGCCGCAGATGCTGTTCGACGCGAACGCGCCCCTGAAGCTGCACTGGGGCCATGTGCCGGCGGCCGCCGGCTGGTTCGCGCGCTTCATCGCCAATGCCCGCCCGTCGCGCATCGAGGCGATCGCCGACGCCCGCCAGGCGCTGCTCGCGCGCCTGCACGACGGCTACCGGCCGCTGCTCGAGGAGGCCGGCGCCGAAGACCTGCTCGACTATTCCGGCCTGCTGATGACCTGGGAGAGCGAGGAGGCGTTCGCCGGCGCCCGCTATGCGCTGGAGTTGCGGCGCCGCCGCGGCGTGCCGATGGACGAACTCGACGGCAACGAGGCGCGCCAGATCGAGCCGGCCCTGACCCCGGCGGTCAAGCGCGCGGTGCATTTCCCCCGGCTTGCCCATGTCGTCAATCCGCTGCGCCTGACCGAGGCGCTGGCCCGCCATTTCGAGCGCCGCGGCGGCCGCATCCTGCGCGAGGCGGCGCGCGGCTTCGAGATGGGTGCGTCCGGCCCGGTCGCGGTGACGACCGACGCCGGCCGGCGCCCGGCCGACCGCTTCGTCGTCGCCGCCGGCGTCTGGTCGAAGCAGCTCGCCCGCCAGCTCGGCACCCGCACGCCGATCGAGGCCGAGCGCGGCTATCACACCGTCTTCGCCGATCCCGGCATCGGGCTCCGCGCCGCCCTGATGTCGGCCGACCGCTACATCGCGGTGACGCAGATGGAGACGGGCATCCGGGCGACCGGGGTCGCGGAGTTCGCCGATCCCGAGCGCCCGGCCGACATGCGCTATGCCGAGATGGTGCAGCGGCGCGCCCAGGGCCTGCTGCCGGGCCTCAAGGACGGCCGGCGCACGCAATGGATGGGCCCGCGCCCGTCGCACCCGGATTCGCTGCCGGTGATCGGCCGCTCGCCGCGCTTCGGCAACGTCGTCTTCGCCTACGGCCACGACCATATCGGCCTGGCACTGGGCGGCATCACCGGCCGGCTGGTCGCCGACATCGTCGCCGGCCGGCCGGCGATCGTCGACCTCACGCCCTACCGGCCGGACCGGTTCTAGGCGACCATGCGCGTGCCGGCCCAGACCACGGCGTAGCGGGCCGCCTTGCCGATGGCGACGAGCAGGACGAACGGCCACCAGCGCACCCCGAGTGCGCCCGCGACCAAGGTCAGCGGGTCGCCGACCACCGGCAGCCAGGCGAAGAGCAGCGACCATTGCCCCCAGCGGGCGAACCATGCCTCGGCGCGGGCGAAGCGCGCGGCGTCGACCGGGAACCAGGGGCGGTGGCGGAAGCGGGCCGCGCCCCGGCCGAGGAGCCAGTTCACGGCCGACCCCAGCACGTTGCCCGCCGTCGCCACCGCGACCAGCAGGGCCGCGGGCGCCGCGTCGGCGGCGATCAGCGCCGCCAGCCCGACCTCCGACGACAGCGGCACCACCGTCGCGGCCAGGAAGGCGCCGAGGAAGAGGCCGCCCAGGCTCAGTTCCATGCCGATCCGTACGACCCCATCCGGAGCTCCCCAATGACCCAGCCTGCCATCCGCGCCCACCGTCCGCTCGTCATGGGGCGCAACGGCGCCGTCGCCAGCAACCACCCGGTCGCCACCCAGGCCGGGCTCGACGTGCTGCGTGCCGGCGGCAACGCGGTCGATGCGGCGCTGGCGACGGCGCTGACGCTGGGCGTCGTCGAGCCGCACATGTCGGGCCTCGGCGGCGACGGCTTCTACCATGTCCTCGACGGCCGCAGCGGCCGCTCGACCGTCTTCAACGGCACCGGCACGGCGGCGGCCGCGGCGACCGCCGAGTTCTATCGCGCGCGCGCCGATGGCATCCCCAACTTCGGCGCCCTCTCGACCTCGGTGCCGGGCAGCGTCGCCGGGCTCGCGGCGATGCACGCGCGGTTCGGCGCGCGGCCCTGGTCCGCCCTCTTCGGCGCCGCGGTCGAGGCGGCCCGCGACGGCTTCGCCGCGACCCACGGCTACCGGCATTTCGCCGGCGAGAACCGCCATCGCCTGCGGCCGGACGCGCGCAGTGCCGCTACCTTCCTCGGCGCCGACGGTGCGCCGCCGGCGCTCGGCGACCTCGTCACGCAGCCCGACCTCGCCCGCACGCTGGAGGCGCTGGCGGCCGGCGGGGCGGCCGCCTTCTATGAGGGCGCGATCGCCCGCCGGATGGCGGCCGGGCTGGCGGCGGCGGGCGGTCTCGTCACCGCGGACGACCTCGCCCGCTGCCGGGCCGAGGAGGCGGCGCCGATCAGCGTCTCCTATCGCGGCTACGAGGTCCGGCAGACGCCGCCCAACTCGACCGGCTTCACCATGCTGCAGATGCTGAAGATCGTCGAGCGCAGCGACCTCGCGGCGCTCGGCTGGGGTTCGGCGGCACTGGTCCACCGGCTGGTCGAGGCGAAGAAGCTGGCCTTCCTCGATCGCGAGCGCCATGGCGCCGATCCGGCGGGCCGCGCCATCCCGCTCGACCGCCTGCTCTCCGACGCCCATGCCGACCGCCTGGCGGCGATGATCGATCCCGAGCGCGCTGCCGACCGGCCGGTGAAGGGCGCGCGCGCGGAGGGCGACACCACCTATTTCTGCGTCGTCGACCGCGACGGCAACGCCGTGTCGGCGATCCAGAGCATCAACTCGGCCTTCGGGTCCGGCGTCACCGCCGGCGACACCGGCATCCTGATGAACAACCGCATGTGCTACTGGCACCTCGATCCGGGCCATGCCAACGAGCTGACGCCGGGCCGGCGCGTCCGGCACACGATGAACGCGCCCTTCGTCCTGAAGGATGGCCGGCTGTGGGCCGTGCTCGGCACCCCCGGCGCCGACAACCAGGTGCAGGTCAATCTCCAGGTCCTGGTCGCCATGATCGATTTCGGCCTCGATCCGCAGCAGGCCGTCGAGGCGCCGCGCTGGTCGAGCAGCCAGGCCGGGCAGGAGGCCAACCACCCCCACGGCGGCGACGGCAGCCTCACCCTCGAATCCCGCTTCCCGGCCGAGACGGTCGAGGGCCTGCGGGCCCTCGGCCACTCGGTCAAGGCGGTCGGCCCCCTCGAAGGCCCGTGCAGCGTCGAAGCGATCCGCGTCCTCGACAACGGCATCCGCATGGCCGCGTCGGACCCCCGCCGCGACGGCTGGGCGGGGGCGTACTGACCCCCGCCGGTGCGTGGCGATGGTGACCGCGCCGGAGGCCGTCACGGCCTGCAAGCACGCGACCCGCGCCTCGCGGTGACCGGGTTCGTCCTCTCGCCCGAACGCCCGAATGCGGCGGATGGGGCCGCCTATGCCGGCGGATGGAACGGCTGCACGATCGCCCGGAACGCCGGCAGCGCCTCCATGCTGGCGGCGTGCGCGGCCAGGCGCGGCAGGCGGGTCATGTCGACGAGGCCGGGATGGGCCTCGGTGACGAAGCGCAGCGCGACCGCGACGGCGATGCCGGCATGGCCGATCGCCGGCCCGGCCCAGGCGCGGCCGTCGGCCTCGAGCGCGGCCAGCGCGTCCGCCACCTGGGTGCGGCAGCGCTCGACCCAGACGGGGGAGGTCTGCGCATGCAGGTGGAGTTCGTAGAAGAGCGCCACCGCCTTCTCGGCGACGCCGGTCGCCAGGGCCGCGGCCTTGAGGGCGTGGCGGCGCGCCGGCTCGTCCTGCGGAAAGAGGGCGCGCTCCGGCCCGGCCAGCCGGTCGAGATGGTCGAGGATGCTGTGGCTCTCGATCAGCACCGCGCCGTCGTCGAGGACGAGCGTCGGCACCCGGAGCAGCGGGTTGTAGGGGCGGATCTTCTCGGCATCGCCGAACACCGACCACGGCCGGTGCTCGAAGGGCATGCCGTAGAGCGTCAGCGCGATGCCGACGCGCCGGACGAAGGGCGAATCATACTGGCCGATCAGGATCATCAGTGCGGCTCCCTCGGAAGGGTGGAGACCTTCCTCCGGAGCTCGCTGCGGTGCAACCGCGGAATCAGCGTCCGATCCCGACCGTCGCCAGCGCTCCCGGCGGCACCGGTGCGGCGGCCGGCGGGCCGGCCGTCGTCGTCGCGCTCCAGCCGCCGCCCAGCACCTTGTAGAGGGTGACGAGGTTGGCGAGGCGCGCGAGGCGGGTCTGGATCAGCTCCTGCTGCGCCTGGTAGAGGGCGCGCTGGTTGACGAGCGTGGCGAGGTAGCTGTCGATGCCGCTGCGGTAGCGCAGGTCGGCGAGGCGGTAGCTCTGCTCGGAGGCGGCGACCAGCGCCTCCTGCGAACGGAGCTGGGTGTCGTAGGTGGCGCGCTCGGCGAGCGCGTCGGCGACCTCCGAAAAGGCGGTCTGGATCGCCTTCTCGTAGTTGGCGACCTGGATGCGCCGACGCACCTCGGCGACGTCGAGGTTCGCCTGGTTGGCGCCGGCGTCGAAGATCGGGACCGAGATCGAGGGCAGGAAGCTCCAGGTCCGCGCGGCGCCGTCGAAGAGGCCGCCGAGGCTGGTGCTGGCGGTGCCGAGGCCGGCGGTCAGGGTGATGCGCGGGAAGAAGGCGGCGCGGGCGGCGCCGATATTGGCGTTGGCGGCCCGGAGGTCGTGCTCGGCGGCGCGGATGTCCGGCCGGCGCGTCAGCAGGTCGGACGGCAGGCCCGCCGGCAGGTCGGCCAACAGCGCCTGGCGGTCGAGATCGCTGCCGTCGCCGATCGCATCCATGAACCCGTCGGGCAGCGGCCGGCCGGTCAGCAGTTCGAGCGCGTTGCGCGCCAGGGCGAGGCGGCGGGCATAGACGGAGATGTTGGTCTCGGCCGTGCGCATCGAGGTCTCGACCTGGCGCAGGTCGAGCTCGGTCGCGACGCCGCGTTCGAAGCTGGCGCGGGTCAGCTCGAAGGATTGGCGCTGGCTCGCCAGGGTCTCGCGGGTGAGGCGCAGGAGCTGGGCGTCGGCGAGCAGCGTCAGGTAGGCGTCGGCGACCTGGGCGACGAGCGCGATCTGCGTCGCCGTCCGCGTCTCGTCGAGCGCGAAGTAGGATTCGAGCGCGGCTGCCTGCAGGCTGCGGACGCGGCCGAAGAGGTCGATCTCCCAGGCCGTCAGGCCGAGCCCGACATCGTAGCTCTGGCTCGTCGTCGCCCGGCCGCGCTGCGACAGGCGCGCCGGCGTCCGCTGCATGGTGGCGCCGCCCGTGGCGTCGATCCGCGGCAGCAGACCGGCCGCTTCGATCTGGTACTGCGCCCGCGCCGTCTCGACATTGAGGGCGGCCACGCGCAGGTCGCGGCTGTGGTCGAGCGCGGTCTGGATCAGCTCCCGGAGGCGCGGGTCCTGGAAGAAGTCGCGCCAGCCGATGTCGGCGGTCGGCCGGCCGGCGGTGGCAGCGGCCGGCTGCGCCCTGCCGCCGGGGCCGGACGGCCAGAGCGAGGCAACCGGCGAGGCCGGACGCTCGTAGGCCGGGGCGAGCGAGCAGCCGGCCAGCGCCGCGGCGAGGGCGGCCGCGGTGGCGAGGGATCGGAACATCGGGGTCAGTCTCCGCTCAGCGCCAGCTCGGGCGTGCCGCCGGACTTCGGGTCGGGCTGGTTGCGATGGATCGCCGGCTTGACGCGGAAGAGCATCATCATCGTCACGAAGAAGAGCGGCACCAGGAAGATCGCGATGAAGGTCGCGGTCAGCATGCCGCCGATGACGCCGATGCCGATCGCGTTCTGGGCGCCCGAGCCGGCCCCGGTCGAGACGGCGAGCGGGGTCACGCCGAGGATGAAGGCGAGCGAGGTCATCAGGATCGGCCGGAGCCGCTGGCCAGCCGCCTGGAGGGCCGCCTCGACCAAGTCGGTGCCGCGATCGAAGGCCTCCTTGGCAAACTCGACGATGAGGATCGCGTTCTTGGCCGAGAGGCCGATGGTGGTGAGCAGCCCGACCTGGAAATAGACGTCGTTGGAGAGCTTCATCAGCACCGCCGCGCCGACGGCCCCGAGGATGCCGAGCGGCACGCCGAGCATGACGGCAAAGGGCACCGACCAGCTTTCGTAAAGCGCGGCCAGGGACAGGAACACGACCAGGATCGAGATCGCGAAGAGGGCCGGCGCCTGGGCGCCCGACGCCTTCTCCTCGAAGGAGAGGCCGGTCCACTCGAAGCCGATGCCGGGCGGCAGCTGGCGCGCCAGTTCCTCCATCACTGCCATCGCCTCGCCGGAGCTGCGGCCGGGTGCGGCGTTGCCCTGGATGTTGAAGGAGGAGACGCCGTTGTAGCGTTCCAGCTTCTGCGGCCCGTAGGTCCATTGCGCCGATCCGAAGGCGGAGAAGGGCACCATCTCGCCGGCGGCGTTGCGCACGTACCACTTGTCGAGGTCCGAGGGCATCATTCGCGCCGGCGCGTCGCCCTGGAGATAGACGCGCTTCACCCGGCCGCGGTCGATGAAGTCGTTGACGTAGGCCGAACCCCAGACGGCCGACATGGTGTCGTTGACGTCGGCGATGGAGAGGCCGAGCGCGCTCGCCCGCTCGCGGTCGACGACGAGCTGGAACTGCGGCGCGTCCTCGACGCCGTTCGGGCGCACCGCCACCAGTTCCGGCCGCCGGGCCGCCATCCCGAGGAGCTGGTTGCGCGCCGCCAGGAGCTGCTCGTAGCCGACGCCGCCGCGGTCCTGGAGCTGGAAGTCGAAGCCGGTGGCGTTGCCGAGCTCCGGCACCGGCGGCGGCGCGATGGCGAAGATCATCGCGTCCTTGACCTGGGACATGCGCGCCATGGTGCGCTGCGCCAGCGCCTGCACCTTCAGATTGGGCGTCGGCCGCTCGCTCCAGTCGCGCAGGCGGGCGAAGACGATGGCGCCGTTCTGGCCGCGGCCGGCGAAGTTGAAGCCGACGATCGAGAAGGTGCCGAGGACGGTCTCCTTCTCCTCGTTGCGCAGATAGTCGACGACCTGGTCGACCACCGCCTGGGTGCGCTCCATGGTGGCGCCGGGCGGCGTCTGGATCTGCACGAACATCTGCCCGATGTCCTCGTTCGGCAGGAACGAGGAGGGGATGCGTCCGTAGAGCACGACGATGCCGCCGATCATCAGCCCGAAGATGAGGAAGAACCGCACGGCGCGCGCGAGGATGTAGCGCACGGTCGCCTGGTAGCCGCGGTTGCCGCGGTCGAAGGCGCGGTTGAACCAGCCGAAGAAGCCGCGCCGCGCCATGTGGTGGCCCTGGGGCACCGGCTTCAGCATGGTCGCGCAGAGGGCCGGCGTCAGCACCATCGCCACCAGCACCGACAGCGCCATCGCCGAGATGATGGTGACCGAGAACTGGCGGTAGATGACGCCGGTCGAGCCGCCGAAGAACGCCATCGGCACGAACACGGCCGACAGCACCATGGCGATGCCGACGAGCGCGCCCTGGATCTGGCCCATCGACTTGCGCGTCGCCTCGCGCGGCGACAGGCCCTCCTCGGACATGACGCGCTCGACGTTCTCCACGACGACGATGGCATCGTCGACGAGCAGCCCGATGGCCAACACGACCGCGAACATGGTCAGCGTGTTGATCGAGTAGCCGAACGCCGCCAGCACCGCGAAAGTGCCGAGCAGGACGACCGGCACCGCGATCGTCGGGATCAGCGTCGCGCGGAAGTTCTGCAGGAACAGCAGCATCACCAGGAAGACGAGCAGGATCGCCTCGGCCAGGGTCTTCACCACCTCCTCGATCGAGAGCTCGATGAAGGGCGTCTGGTCGACGGGGTAGATGACCGAGAGGCCGGTCGGGAAGAAGGGCCGCAGGTCCTCGATCGTCTTCTGGATGTTGCGGACGGTGTCGAGCGCGTTGGCGCCGGTCGCCAGCTTGATGCCGAGGCCGGCCGCCGGCTTGCCGTTGTAGCGGGTGTCGAAGCCGTAGCTCTCGGCGCCGAGCTCGCTGCGCGCGACGTCGCGCAGGCGGACCTGGGAGCCGTCGCCGTTGACCCGCAGCACGATCTGGTCGAACTGCTCGGGCGTCTGCAGGCGGGTCGATCCGATGATGGTGGCGTTCAACTGCTGCCCGCGGGTGGCGGGCGCGCCGCCGAGCTGGCCGGAGGAGACCTGAACGTTCTGGGCGCGCACCGCGTTCAGCACGTCGAGCGCGGTCAGCCCGTAATTGTTCAGCTTGGCCGGGTCGAGCCAGATGCGCATCGCGTACTGCGCGCCGAAGAGCTGGAAGTCGCCGACCCCGGCGGTGCGGCTGATCGGGTCCTGCACCGTCGAGGCGAGGAAGTTCGCGATGTCGAAGTTCGTCAGGCTGCCGTCCTCGGAGACGAAGCCGACGATGAGCAGGAAGTTGCGCGTCGCCTTGGTGACGCGGATGCCCTGCTGTTGCACCTCCTGGGGCAGGAGCGGCGTGGCGAGCTGCAGCTTGTTCTGGACCTGCACCTGGGCGATGTCGGGGTTGGTGCCCTGGGCGAAGGTCAGGACGATCTCGACGCTGCCGTCCGAGCTGCCGGACGAGGCCATGTACTGCAGCCCGTCGATGCCGTTCATGCGCTGCTCGATCACCTGGACCACGGTGTCCTGCACCGTGCGCGCCGAGGCGCCGGGATAGGTCACCGAGATGCTGATCTGCGGGGCAGCGATGTTGGGGTATTGCGCCACCGGCAAGCGCAGGATGGCGAGCGCGCCCGCCAGCATCATGGTGATGGCGATCACCCAGGCGAAGACCGGGCGGTCGATGAAGAAACGGGCCATTGCGGCTCCTCCTGGACGGGCCGAGGGTCGCCGTCAGCGGGCCGCGGCGGCGGGAAGCGCGCCCGGCAGCTTCGCCTCGACGACGCGGACCTCGGCGCCGGGGCGCACCTTCTGCAGGCCCTGGACGACGACGCGGTCGCCGGCGGCGATCCCGCCGGTCACCAGCCACTTGTCGCCGACCACGCGGTCGACGGTCAGCACGCGCAGCTCGATCTTGTTGCCGGGACCGACCACGAGTGCGGTCGGCTGGCCGCGCTGGTCGCGCGTCACGCCCTGCTGCGGCACCAGCAGCGCATCCGGCACCGCGCCCGCCTGGATGCGGGCATGGACGAACATGCCCGGCAGCAGCAGGCCCTGGGGGTTGGGGAACTCGGCGCGCAGCGTCACCGAGCCGGTGCCCTGGTTCACCGTGACCTCGGAGAAGAGCAGCTTGCCTTCCTCGGGATAGAGCGAGCCGTCCTCGAGCACGAGGCGGGTCCGCGCCTTGCCCGCCTCGTCGACCCGGAGGTCGCCGGCCTCGATCCGCCGCCGCAGCCGCAGCAGCTCCGCCGTCGACTGGGTGACGTCGACATAGACGGGATCGAGCTGCTGCACGGTCGCCAGCGCTGCCGCTTGGTTGGCGGTGACGAGGGCACCCTCGGTGACCGCCGAGCGGCCGACGCGGCCGGTGATCGGGGAGAGGACGCGGGTGTACTCGAGCTGGATGCGGGCGGTCTCGATCTGCGCCTTGGCCGCGGCGACGTCGGCCGCCGCCTGCTGCGCCGAGGCGACGGCGTTGTCGTAGTCCTGGCGGCTGACGGCCTTGGCTTCGGCGAGCGGCTTGTAGCGGTTGGCGAGGAGGCGCGCGGCGTTGAGCTGGGCGCTGGCCCGCGCGAGCGCCGCCTGGGCGCTCTGGTGGGCGGCTTCGTAGCTCGCCGGATCGATCTGGTAGAGCTGCTGTCCCGCCGCGACGAGTCCGCCTTCCTGGAAGAGGCGCTTCAGCACGATGCCGCTGACCTGCGGCCGGACCTCGGCGACGCGGAAGGCGGCGGTGCGGCCCGGGAGCTCGGTCACGAGCTCGACCGTCTCGGGTGCCAGCGTCACCACGCCGACTTCGGGTGGGGGCGCCGCGGCGCGGGCGGGCTGCTGAGTCTGCGCCTGATCGCAGGCGGCCAGCAGCATCAGGGCGGCGGCCAGCATGGGAAGGGAGCGGAGCGTCATGGTCGGTCATCCGGTTTGCCGGGAAGCCCGGGACTGCCCGGTCCGCTTCCGTTGAAATTCAGTCCCGATCGCAAGATCAGGTAACGAATGTGAGAATTGGTTATGCGCAGTTGCTTCGTCTACCGCAGCGCACGCTCGATCCAGCGGACATGGGCGCGGGCCCGCCGGACAGATTCCTCGGGGCTCCGCTCGGTCAGGAGCAGGGGGTGCAGGAAGACCATGACCGAGTCCATTACGAAGTCCGCTGCCGCCAACGGGTCGTCGACCCGGAAGTCCCCGGCCCGCGTGCCGGCCTCGATCAGCGCGGCGAAGATCTCGCGGAGTTCGCTCTTCCAGCGCCGGATGCAGGCCCATTTCTGCTCGTTGGCGAGCAGGATGAGCTCGTGAATAAATGCTGCGTTTTCAAATCGTTGTCGGTGGCTGTGCAGAACGGCGAGGACGACGTTCTCGATCCGGGCGATGGCCCGGTCGCGCCCGCCGGCGGCGGCCAGCACGTCGGCGCGGATCTGTTCGATGTCGCGCTCGACGGCGGCTTCGACGACCGCGTTCTTCGATTCGAAGAACTTGTAGATGTACGCCGGCGACACGTCGAGCGCCTGGGCGATGGCGGCGATCGTCGTCTTGGCGTAGCCCTGGGCCCGAAAGAGTTCGTCGGCCTTGGCGATGATGCGGGACCGGACGTGGTCGCCGGTGCGCGCGCCGGGTCGAATCATTGTGCGGTGCATGGTGACGAAATAGCTATTTCGTCACCATGCATCCGTCAAGTGCCGTCGGTCGTTCCGCCTGCGACGGCGGGCCGCGCTACAGGGCCTGGACGGCCTTCAGCACCTCTTCGACATGCCCCGGCACCTTGACCTTGCGCCAGATGCCGCGGATGACGCCCTTGCCGTCGATCAGGAAGGTCGAACGCTCGATGCCCATGTACTTGCGCCCGTACATGCTCTTCTCGACCCAGGCGCCGTAGCGCTCGGTGACGTCGGTCTCCGCGTCGGAGGCCAGGACGAACGGAAGTTGGTACTTGGCCTTGAAGCGGTCGTGGCTGGCGACGCTGTCCTTGGAGACGCCGACGATGGCGGCGTCGATGCGGGCGAAGTCCGGCATCGCGTCGCGGAAGCCGCAGGCCTCCTTGGTGCAGCCCGAGGTGTCGTCCTTGGGATAGAAGTAGAGGACGACCGGCTTGCCCTTGAGGGCGGCGAGGCTGACCTTGCCGCCGCCGTCGGTGGGCATGGTGAAGGCCGGGGCGGGCTTGCCGATTTCGAGGCTCATGGGACCTGCTCCGCTGGGGTGGGAAGGGCGAGGCGGGCGGCGGGCTCCTCGACGAGCCGCTGGAAATGGCCATGGGCCACCGCCGCCAGTCGGGACATGTTCGTTTCGAGCTCCGCGAAGTCAACGGCGCCGGCCGAGCGGGCGAGCGCCGCGCAGTGGCTGGGGGCCGCCCCCGCCATGTCGGTCGCCTCGCCGAGCGTCAGGCGCTGGAAGCTCTGCACCCGCCGCCACAGCCGCATCGCCCGGTCGAGGTCGGCGGCGGCTGCGGCATCGAGGCAGCCCGCCGCCGCCAGCCGCGCCAGCGCGTCGGTGGTGTTGGCGCTCAGCACCTCCGGATGGAGGTGGGCGTGGCGAAGCTGGAGGTACTGCGCGACGAACTCGCAGTCGACGAGGCCGCCGCGGCGCTGCTTCACGTCCCAGGCGTCGGTCGGCCGCTTCTCCTTCAGCATCCGGGCGCGCATCTGGGCGACGTCCGAGAGCAGCCGGTCGGGGTCGCGCGGCTGCACCAGTATCTCGCGCACGACGGCCATCGTCCGGCGGGCCAGCGCCGGGTCGCCGGCGATCGGGCGCGCCCGCGTCAGCGCCATGTGCTCCCAGGTCCAGGCCTCGGTGCGGTGGTAGTGGGCGAACCCTTCGAGGGCGGCGGCGATCGGCCCCTTGTTGCCGGACGGGCGCAGCCGCATGTCGACGTCGTAGAGCTTGCCCTCGCCGGTCGGCGCAGTGACGGCGTTGACGAGGCGCGCGTTGAGCCGGATGTAGAAGGTCGAGATCGGCAGCGGCTTCGCCCCGTCCGAGGCCTCGGCGTCGGGCGGCGTCTCGTAGAGGGTGACGAGGTCGAGGTCGGACCCGACGGTCATCTCGCGGCCGCCGAGCTTGCCGAGCGCCAGCACCACCATGCCGCCGCCGGCGATACGGCCGTGGAGCTGGGCGAACTCCGTCTCGACCAAGGGCAGCAGGGCCGCCACCGCCGTCTCGGCGACGTCGGAGAAGCCGGCGCCGGCCCGGTCGCCGTCGGTCGCATGACGCAGGAGCTGGACGCCGAGCCGGAACTGCTGGTCGTGGGTCCAGCGGCGCACGAGGTCGAGGGCGTCGCCGAAGTCGCGCGCCTCGGTCAGCGTCCGGGCGAGGTCGCCGGCCAGCGCCTCGGCCGCCGGCAGCGGGCTCATGAAGTCGCCGGCCAGCACCGCGTCGAGCCGCACCGGGTGGCGGTTCAGGTGCTCGGCCAGACGCGGCGCGCCGCCCATGACCTGGGCCACGAAGTCGAGCAGCCAGGGGTTGGCCTGGAACAGCGAGAAGATCTGCACCCCGGCCGGCAGCGCCGCCAGGAAGGCGTCGAAGCGCATGAAGGCGGCGTCCGGCTCGCCTGCCTTGGCCAAGGCCGCGAGCAGGCGCGGCTTGAGCTCGGTCAGGAGCTCGCGTGCGCGCTGGCTGCGCAGCGAGCGGTAGCGGCCGCGATGCCAGTTGCTGACGACCGGCCACAGGCTCGCCGGGTCGCGGAAGCCCATGCCGCGCAGCGTCTCCAGCGTGTCGGGATCGGGCTCCGGCCCGGTGAAGACGAGGCTGCCCGGGCCCGCCGCCAGCGACGGCGCGCTTTCGAAAAGGGCGGCGTAGTGGGCCTCGACCCGGCCGAGATGGCCCAGCAGGTCCGCCTCGAACGCGGCCCGGTCCGGGTAGCCGAGGAAGCGCACGAACGACTCCATCTCGCGGTCGTCGGGCGGCAGGGTGTGGGTCTGGCGGTCGGCCACCATCTGCAGCCGGTGCTCGACGCCGCGCAGGAAGACGTAGGCCGCCTGCAGTTCGCGGTTCGTCTCGGCCTTGAGCCGGCCCGAACGTTCCAGGGCGTCGAGCGCGTCGAGGGTACGCGGCGAGCGCACCGACGGGTCGCGGCCGCCCCAGATGAGCTGCTGGGTCTGGGCGAAGAACTCGATCTCCCGGATGCCGCCGCGCCCCAGCTTCAGATTGTGCCCGGCGACCGCGATCGTGGCGCCGCCGCGATGGGCGTTGATCTGGCGCTTGATCGAATGGATGTCCTGGACGGCCGCGAAGTCGAGGTGCCGCCGCCACACGAAGGGGACGAGGAAGCGCAGGAACTGGGTTCCGGCGGCAATGTCGCCGGCGATCGGGCGGGCCTTCACCATCGCCGCCCGCTCCCAGTTCTGCCCCATGCTCTCGTAGTACGCCTCCGCCGCCCGCACCGAGACCGCCATCGGCGTCGACGACGGATCGGGGCGCAGCCGGAGGTCCGTGCGCGCGACATAGCCCTCGGGCGTGCGCTCCTCCAGCAGCCGGACGAGCTTGCGAGTGATCCGGACGAAGCAGCGCGTCGCGTCCTCGCGGCCGACATAGCGCGTCCTGGCTTCGTCGAAGAGCACGATGAGATCGATGTCGCTCGAATAGTTGAGCTCGCGGGCACCGAGCTTGCCCATGCCGAGGACGATGTAGCCGGAATCGCGGTCGGGATCGTCGGCATGGGCCAGTTCGAGGTGGCCGGCCGCCGCCGCCTCGCGCAGCAGGTGGCGCACGGCCAGCGTCACCGCGGTCTCGGCGAAGCCGGCGAGCGCCGCCGTCACCTGGTCGAGGGGCCAGAGCCCGACAATGTCGCCGACCGCGACCGCGAGCGCCGTCCGGCGGCGACCGATGCGCAGGCCGCGGCGCAGGGCGTCCTCGTCGGCGCAGCGATCGAGCGCGGCGATCTCCGCCTGCGCGAGATCGAGTGCGGCCATCGGTCCCTCTTCCAGAAGCCGGCGAGCGAACACCATCTCTGCCAGGAGGCACTCGCCGAGGAAGGGGCTGCCGCCGAAAAGCGCCGCTAGCAGGGCGTTGCCCGTGCTATCCTCGACGGCTCGGCGCGCAAATTCGAGCAGCGCGGGATCGCCGCCGTCGGCAGCGCGTTCGATCCAGTGCTCCAGACCGATCGCGGCCTGTTCGGGGCTGCCGGGGCGGGGCAGTCGGGTCGGGTCGGCGAGGCTGGCGTGCAACGGCATCTTCGGGCCTGTCGGGGACCGGGGAGGGCTTGGCGGACACTGCCCACCCCCGCGGACCCGGGTCAAGCGGGGCCGTCGCGGCCGTGCAGGGCGCCAGCGAGGCGGGAAGGTGGTTCGGGTTGGTTCGCCGTTCGGCACGCATTCTCCTGGAAATCCTGGGCGCCTTGGTGGCGGGGGCGACGATCGCCGTCGCACTCGTGGCGTGGCGCCTGTCCGCCGGGCCGATCTCGCTCGAATTCCTGACGCCGTACCTCGAAGAGGCCCTGTCGGAGCCCGACGGCCGCAGGATCGAGATCGGCCAGACGGTCGTCGTCTGGCGCGGCTGGGAGGCCAATCCGGAACTCCGGGCCGAGACGGTGGTGGCGCGCGCCCCGGACGGCCGCATCGTCGCGACCGTGCCCGCGCTCGCCATCGCGATGAGCCTGGAGAGCCTGCTGCGCGGGGTGCTGGCGCCGGCCCGGGTCGAACTGGTCGAGCCCAGGGTCCATCTGGTGCGGGAGGCGGACGGGCGCATCCGCACCGATATCGGCGGTCCCGACGATCGCCCCGGCGATCCGACGGTCGTCGAGACCGTGCTCGGCGAACTGATGGCGCCGCTGCACCGGCGGGGGCCGCTCGGCCAGCTCCGCCGCCTCGCCGTCCGCGACGCCACCATCATCGTCGACGACCGCCGGCTCGGCCGGGTGTGGACCCTGCCCGACGGCGACCTCGTCTTCCGGCGCGGCGACCGCGGCCTCGACGGCACGCTGTCCATCGACCTCGACCTCGGTCCGCGCCGGCAGCGGCTCGACGGCACCTTCGTCCATCGCGGCGACAGTGGCACGACGCGGATGGAACTGCGCGCCGACGTGCCGGACCCGCCGTCGCTGGCCGGCCTCCTGCCGGAACTGGCCCCGCTGCAAGGGGCGGTGCTGCCGCTCCACGTCGGCGCGGCGCTCGATCTGCGCTCGCTGGGCACGCTCGATCGCCTCACCCTCGATCTGCGGGGCGGAGCGGGCCGGCTCGTCCACGACGTGCTGCCCGGCGGCACGCTCGAGGTGTCGGCGGCCACCGCCCGCCTCGACTGGGACGCGACCGCGGGTCGGGTCGAGCTGGAGGATCTGTTCCTCGACCTCGGCGGCCCCACGATCGCCGTCACGGCGCGCGCAGCGGGCATCGGCCCCGACATCGTCGCCGACCTCCGCAACGGGCGGGCGGCCGTCCGGGTCGCGGCCGAGGCGGCGATCGTCGACGTGCCGACGCCGACCCTGTGGCGGCTATGGCCGGCGACCATCGTTCCCAACGGGCGCCGCTGGGTTTCCACCAACATCGCCGACGGGCGCGTGCGCGACGCGCAGATCAAGGTCGAGGCGGTTCTGCCGGGCGGCGGCGGCGAGCCGCGCGTCGAGAAGCTGGACGGCGTCTTCTCCTACGAGGGGCTGACCGTCACCTATCTGAACGGTCTGCCCCCGGTGCGGCAGGCCCACGGCACCGCCCGGTTCGACGACCAGCAGATGGTCCTCGACGTCGCCGGCGGCGTCCTCGGGCGGCAGACCCGGGTCGACCGTTCGACGGTGCGCATCGTCGACTTCCAGAAGCGCGACCAGCAGATCCTGATCGAGTCCGGCACCTCGGGGCCGGCGCGCGAGGCGCTGGAGGTCATCGACCGGCCGCGCCTCGGCTTCCTCGCCCGGTTCGGGCTGCGCCCGGCGGACGTTTCGGGCGATTCCACGGTCCGCATGTCCTTTGCCTTCCCGGCCATCGACTCGCTGCGCATGGACGATGTGCGCCTCAAGATCGCGGCGACGGTGGCCCGCGGCGCGATGCCGGTCGGCGTCCAGGACTGGCGCCTGACGGATGCCGAACTCGCCTTCGATGTCGACAAGGACCGGCTGGAGGCGCGGGGAACGGGCCGCCTGCAGGGCGTGCCGGTGACGCTGAGCGGGCGCGAGGTCTTCGCCGCGACCGCGCCCGTGCCCAGCGAATACATGGTCCGGGGCCGCATCGACGAGGCCGCGCGCCGGCGCCTCGGCTACGACTACGCGCCGTGGGTGCGCGGGCCGGCGGACGTCGACCTGACCTACCGGAGCCTGCGCGAACGGCGCAGCGAACTCTCGCTCCGGGCCGACCTGACCCCCGCGATCCTGGAACTGGCGCCCGTCGGCTGGTCCAAGCCGGCCGGTCAGCGCGCGACGGCGGAACTGGCCGTCGACTTCCAGGGCGACCAGGTCCGCCGGGTCCGCGGTCTCAAGGTGGCGGCGCCCGGCCTCGCCTTCGACGGCGCCGCCGAGTTCGGCGCGGGCGGCTGGGTGCTCGACATCGCCGCCGCCAGCCTCGGGGAGACGCGGCTCGCCGGCCGGGTGCGGCCGCAGGGCAACGGCTATGCGGCGAGCCTCCGCGGTCCGCTGCTCGATCTCGGCCATCTTCTCGATGCGGGTGCCCTCGATGGCGACGGCGCCGGCGGCGGCGATCCGGCCGGGCAGGAGATCCATCTCGACGCCCGGTTCGACCGGGTGCTGCTCGGCCAGGGGCGGGAACTGACCGGCGTCGCGGCCGAGATCGACCGCGACCGGCAGGGCCGGCGCCGGGTCCGCCTCGACGGCCGCTTCGCCCGTGGGGGTGCGGTGCGGGTGGCGATCGATCCGGGCGCCGACGGGCGCGAGCGCCTGGTGGCGACGGCCGACGATTTCGGCGCCGTCATGGCGACTTTCGCCGGCCGCGACACGCTGCGCGACGGCAGGCTCCGGATCGAGGGCACGTTCGGCGCCGGCGCCCAGCGCGACGTGCTGTCCGGCACCGTCCAGGCATCCGACTACCGGCTGGTGCGCGCGCCGGCGGTGACGAAGGTCCTGAGCGTCCTGTCGCTGACCTCGATGGCGAGCCTGCTGCAGGGCGACGGGCTGCCGTTCGCCGACTTGCGGTTCGATTTCGTCTGGTCGAAGGGACGGCTGGAGATGCGTCAGGGGCGCGCCTATGGCGGCGCGATCGGCGGCACCTTCGAGGGCGCGCTCGACTTCGGCTCGGAGACGCTCGACCTCGCCGGCACGCTGGTCCCGGCCTACACGCTGAACAATCTCCTCGGCAACATCCCGGTGCTCGGCACCCTGCTCGCCGGCGGCCGCGACGAAGGGGTCTTCGCCGCCAACTACCGCATGGCGGGGCCGCTCGACGACCCGGGCGTCTCGGTCAACCCCTTGAGCGCGCTGGCGCCCGGCATCCTGCGCAAGATCGTGCCGTTCCTCGGTGCCGGGGACCCGCGCAACGGCGCCGCCGCCGCGCCCGACTTCCGCCAGGACGGCGGCGCCCGGCCGCTGCCCTGACGGGGCCGGTCAGGCGGCGTCGCGGCGATTGCCGACCCGGGCCGCCAGCGACGCCTCGAGGAAGGCGTCGATGTCGCCGTCCAGCACCGCATCGACGTTGCTGGTCTCCACCCCGGTCCGCAGGTCCTTCACCATCTGGTAGGGCTGGAGGACGTAGGAGCGGATCTGGTGGCCCCAGCCGATGTCGGTCTTGAGGGCGTTCTCGGCGTTGGCCTGTTCCTCGCGCTTCTGCAGTTCGGCCTCGTAGAGGCGGGCCCGCAGCATGTCCATGGCCATGGCGCGGTTGCGGTGCTGCGACCGGTCGACCTGGCAGGCGACGATGATGCCGCTCGGGACGTGGGTGATGCGGATGGCGCTTTCCGTCTTGTTGACGTGCTGGCCGCCCGCACCCGAGGCCCGGTAGGTGTCGATCTTCAGGTCCTTGTCGTCGATCTGGATGTCGATCCGGTCGTCGACCACCGGATAGACCCAGGCCGAGGCGAAGCTCGTGTGCCGGCGGGCGGCGCTGTCGAAGGGCGAGATCCGCACCAGCCGATGCACGCCGCTCTCCGTCTTGAGCCAGCCATAGGCGTTGGGACCCTCGATGCGGACGGTGGCCGACTTGATGCCCGCCTGCTCGCCGCCGCTCTCCTCCATCCACTCGACCTTGTAGCCGTGCTGCTCGGCCCAGCGGACATACATGCGCAGCAGCATTTCGGCCCAGTCCTGGGACTCGGTGCCGCCGGCGCCGGCATGGACCTCGAGATAGGCGTCGGACCGGTCGGCCTCGCCGCTCAGCAGCGTCGCCAGTTCGGCCTTGGCGGCCCGCTGGCGCAGCTGGGCCAGCGCGGCCTCGCCTTCCGCGACCGTCTCCTGGTCCGCTTCCGCCTCGCCGAGCTCGATCAGCGTCACCGCATCGTCGAGGCCGTGCTCGATCTCGCGGCACTCGCCGACCGCCGCGGTGAGCTGGGTGCGCTCGCGCATCAGCGCCTGGGCGCGCCCGGAATCGTTCCAGAGATCGGGGTTTTCGACCAGGGAATCGAGCTCGGCCATCCGCCGGAGAGCCTGATCCCAGTCAAAGATGCCTCCTCAGCAGGTCGAGCGATCCACGGATCGCCTCGACGTCTGCTTGCACTTCGGCGCGCATGCGCAGGTTTCCTCGTTCGGTGCCGGCCAGGCCGGCGGGGTCCGATGCCGGCCGGGCCGGCGGTTGGCGCCTATATACCGGCGGTGCCGGGTCGCTGCCCAGCCCCGATGGGGCCGGTGGTCAGTAGATCCCGGTTGGCGCCGATACCGGCGCGATCGGGCGCGGTGCCGGCGGGGCGGAGGGGTCGGAGGCGACGGACGGCGTCGACGCTCCGGGGAATCCCGGCAGGGGGGAGGGGTCGTCGGCCGTCGGCTCGGTGCCCGGCTTGAACGCCTCCATGATGCTGTTGCCGTCGCCGGGGCCGGCGAGCGCCCCCGTCGCGCGGTCGACGCGCACCAGCCGCAGGCCGGGCGGCATGCGGAACGGCACCACCGGCGTGCCCTTCAGCGCCTGCTCCATGAAGGCCTGGAAGATCGGCGCGGCGGCGGTGCCGCCCTGCTCGCCCGGACCCAGCGTCCGCGGCCGGTCGAAGCCGACATAGGTCGCGACGACGAGGTCGGGGGAGAAGCCGACGAACCAGGCGTCCAGCGCGTCGTTGGTGGTGCCGGTCTTGCCGGCGATCGGCCGCCGCAGTGCGGCGAGGCGCCCGGCGGTGCCGCGCAGCACCACTCCCTCCAGCATCGACAGCATCTGGTAGGCGGTCTGCGGATCGATCACCTGGCTACGCTGGTCGGGCAGGGTCGGCGGCGGCTGCCCGTTCCACGCGGCGGCCCGGCAGTCGCCGCACTCGCGGCTGTCGTGGCGGAAGATCGTCCGCCCCTCCCGATCCTGCACCCGGTCGATGATGGAGGGGGTGATCTTCCGCCCGCCATTGACGATCATCGCGTAGGCGGTCGCCATCCGCAGCAGCGTCGTCTCGCCGGCGCCGAGCGCCATCGCCAGCGCCGGCTTCATCTCGTCGAACACCCCGAAGCGCTGGGCGACGTCGACCACCTTGTCCATGCCGATCTGCTCGGCCAGCCGCACCGTCATCAGGTTGCGCGAGCGCTCGATGCCGACGCGCAGCGGCACCGGCCCGAGGAAGCGGCCGTCGGCATTGCCGGGCCGCCAGCGCTCCTGGCCGGGCCCGGGATCGAAGATGAAGGGGCTGTCCTGGATGACGTAGTTGGGCGGGATGCCCGCCTCCAGCGCCGCCATGTAGACGAAGGGCTTGAAGGCGGAGCCGGGCTGGCGCTGCGCCTGGGTGGCACGGTTGAACTGCGAGCCCTCGAAGCTGAAGCCGCCGACCATCGCCAGGACGCGGCCGGTGTGCGGGTCGAGCGCGATCAGGCCACCCGAGACGTTGGGCAGCTGCCGCAGCGCGAAGCGATCCGATTCGACCGGTTGCGGCGGCGGAGCGGGGCGGCCGCGCTGCGGCCGGGCGGGCGCCTGCGGGGCCGCCGTCTTCTCGACCGCCACGACGTCGCCGACGGCCAGCACGTCCGGAACGCCGCGGATCGGCGGGCCGAGCCGCTGGTCGTCCCTGGAGGCGCGGGCCCAGCGCAGGTCGTCCACCGGGATGCGGCCGCGCGTGCCGTCGGCAAGGCCGATGCGCGCCTCGCCGGGCGTGACGGCGAGCACGACCGCCAGCGACCAGGGCGCCAGCCCCGGCGGCGGAGGGACGGCGGCGAGGCGCTGCCGCCAGGCGTCGCCGCGGCCCTCGCCCTCGACCTCGATGCGCGTGATGGCGCCGCGCCAGCCGTGCCGGCGGTCATAGGCGACGAGGCCGTCGCGGAAGGCCTGCTCGGCATATCCCTGCAGCACCGGATCGAGGGTCGCGCGAACGCTGAGGCCGCCGCGATAGACCGCCTTTTCCCCGAACTGCTTCATCAGTTCCCGGCGCACCTCCTCGGCGAAGACGTCGGCCCGGACCGCCTCCGCCTCGGTGCGGGTGCGCAGTTCGATCGGGCTGGCGATGGCGGCGGCGGCCTCCTCGCCCGTAATGACACCGTCCTCGGCCATGCGCTCGACGACATAGTCGCGCCGGGCCTTGGCGGCCTCGGGCCGCCGCACCGGATGGTAGTTGTTGGGCGCCTTGGGCAGGCCGGCGAGGAACGCCGCCTCGGCGACCGTGAGTTCGTTGAGCGGCTTGTTGAAGTAGTTGAGCGCGGCCGCGGCAACGCCATAGGAATTGAAGCCGAGATAGATCTCGTTGAGGTAGAGCTCGAGGATGCGGTCCTTCGAGAAGGCCTGCTCGATGCGGTAGGCGAGGACGGCCTCCTTCACCTTGCGCTCGATCGACACCTCGTTGCTGAGCAGGAAGTTCTTCGCCACCTGCTGGGTGATCGTCGACGCGCCGGCCGGACGCCGGTTGCTGCCGAGCGCCATCGCGTTCTGGATGGTGGCGCGCAGGATGCCCTGCAGGTCGATGCCGGGATGGGTGTAGAAGTTCTTGTCCTCGGCCGAGAGGAAGGCGCGGATCACCCGCTTGGGGATCGCCGAGATCGGCACGAAGACCCGATTCTCGACCGCGAACTCGGCCAGCAGGCGGCCGTCGCCGGCCTGGACGCGCGTCACCATCGGCGGATCGTAGGAGGCAAGCTGCTGATAGTCCGGCAGGTCGCGCGTGAAATGCGCGAACACCGCGTAGCCCGCACCGGCGGCCACCACGCCGAGGGCGAGAACGAGGAACAGCAGGATGCGGGCGATCCGTAACATGGTCGGTCGTCGGCTCGTCGGTTGAACAGGAAGATTGGTTGAAGATTGGTTCAAGAGTATGCGGCGACAATGCGGCGTGCCGCACGGCGGTTCCGGCCCGGGCGAGCTCTATACCCCCGCCGAATGATCGGTTGTGAATCAATCGGCGCGGCTGTATCTTAATGTGGCGAAAAAGTCGCAGTCCGCCGATTGCCTGGGTTCCGACCCGGCTAGGCGTCCCCGTGACGGCGTTCCTCTCCCGGCCCTGGCCGGCGGCGACCGCAACGGGGACCGAGGATCGCTGCGATGACCGTCCGAAACCCAGAAGCCGCCGACCGAAGAGTCCGGCCGGCCTGCCAGAAAGGGAGCCCCGCCATGACCTGCATCCGCACGTCGTCGGGCGTCGTGGCCCCCGGCAGATTCAGCTTCGACAATCTCGGCGCCCCGGGGTCCGTCATTCGCGCGGACCAGCGGGAGCGCTGCGCGGAGTCCACGCCGTATGGCCAAGCGCATGCTCATCGATGCCACCCATCCCGAAGAAACACGGGTGGTCATCCTCTCTGGTAGCCGTCTGGAAGAGTTCGATTTCGAGACGTCCACCAAGAAACAGGTCAAGGGGAACATCTATCTCGCGAAGGTCACCCGGGTAGAGCCGTCGCTGCAGGCTGCCTTCGTCGAGTACGGCGGCAACCGGCACGGCTTCCTCGCCTTCAGCGAGATCCATCCCGACTATTACCGGATCCCGGTCGCCGACCGCGAGGCGCTGCTCGCCGAGCAGGCCGCCGAGGACGACGAGGACGACGAGTTCGAAGCCGAGCCGCGGCGGCGCCAGCGCCGGCCGCGGCGCGGCGAGCGCCGTGACGAGGGCGCCGCACCGCGTGCCGCGGGCGCCGGCGAGCCGCCGGCGGCCGAACCGGCGGACGATGCCGGTTGGGATCACCGTCCGGCCGACGAGCGCGACGAAGCGATGTCCGCCGAGGCGGCGGAGAGTGCCCGCGGTGCGGGCGACGACGCGCCCGCCGGAGACGGCGCGCCGACCGAGGACGAGGCGTCGTCGGTCGAGGGCGGCACGCGGCCGCCGCCGGCGATGGCCACGGCGGAGGGTCTGCACGTTCCCGCCCTGCGCTCGCCGCCGGCCGGCGAAGCGGGCGCCGACACGCCCCCGGCGGCGACGCCGGACGGCGACGCGGCATCCGAGGCCGCCGAGCCGAGCGAAGCCGTTCCGGCCTGGGATGCCGTGCCGGCGGCGGGCGAGCCCCGGGACGTCGAGGCGGAGCCGGCATACGACGCCGGCACGTCCTACGGCCGGGCGGACGACGACCGGACGGAGCCGACGGATGCGGCCGCCTATGCCGCGGACGAGGATTCCGGCGCCGAAAGCGGCGACGAGCAGGGCGAGCCGGCGCCGATGCCGACCGCCGAGGAGGAGGCCGAGCGCTCGGAGGCGGCTGCGGCCATCGAGACGCTGGGCGGCGACGAGCTCGAGGACGTGCGCCGCCGCCGGCAGCGGAGCACCCGCCAGTACAAGATCCAGGAGGTCGTGAAGCGCCGGCAGATCCTGCTGGTGCAGGTGACGAAGGAGGAGCGCGGCAACAAGGGCGCGGCGCTGACCACCTTCCTGTCGCTCGCCGGCCGCTACTGCGTGCTGATGCCCAATGCCGGCCGCTCGGGCGGCGGCGTCTCGCGCAAGATCGTCAATCCCGTCGACCGTCGCCGCCTGAAGTCCCTGATCGAGGAGATGCAGCTTCCGGACGGCATGTCGGTCATCGTCCGCACGGCCGGCAGCGAGCGCAGCCGGGCCGAGATCAAGCGCGATCTCGAGTATCTGCTGCGGCTCTGGGACGAGATCCGCGAACTGACCATGCAGTCGACCGCGCCGGCGCTGGTCTACGAGGAAGGCAAGCTCATCAAGCGCGCCATCCGCGATCTCTATTCGCGCGACATCGAGGAGATCCTGGTCGAGGGCGAGGACGCCTATCGCGAGGCCAAGGACTTCATGCGGATGCTGATGCCGAGCCACGCCAAGCGCGTGCAGCCCTATCGCGATCCCGGCATTCCGCTCTTCAACCGCTTCCAGATCGACCAGCAGATCGACGCCATCCACAGCCCGGTCGTGCAGCTCAAGTCGGGCGGCTACATCGTCATCAACCCGACCGAGGCGCTGGTCGCGATCGACGTCAACTCCGGCCGTTCGACCCGCGAGCGCAACATCGAGGAGACGGCGTACCGCACCAACCTCGAGGCGGCGGACGAGATCGCCCGTCAGCTCCGCCTGCGCGACCTCGCCGGCCTCATCGTCATCGACTTCATCGACATGGAGGAGGGGCGCAACCAGCATGCCGTCGAGCGGCGGCTGAAGGAGGCGATGAAGGCCGATCGCGCCCGCATCCAGATCGGCCGGATCAGCCCGTTCGGCCTGCTGGAGCTGTCGCGCCAGCGCCTGCGCCCCAGCATCTTCGAAACCTCGACCCAGCCCTGCCCGCACTGCGGCGGCACCGGCCATATCCGCTCGACCGAATCGACGGCGCTGCACGTGCTCCGCGCCATCGAGGAGGAAGGGCTGCGCCGGCGCAGCGCCGAAATCCGGGTCACGGTGCCGACGCCGGTCGCGCTCTACATCCTGAACCAGAAGCGCGCCGCGCTGTCGGACATCGAGCGCCGCTACGCCTTCGAGGTCTTCATCGACCGCGACGACGCGCTGATCCCGCCGGACTACCGGCTGGAGCGGCTGCGGGTGCGCGCGGCGAGCGAGGCGCCGCCCCTGCCGGCGCCGCCGCCGATCGTGCCCGAGGAGGACGATCTCGACGAGGTCGAGGACGAGGCGCTGGAGGAGGAGGCCGAGGTCGAGGCGGCCGAGGCGGCCGCCGGCGAACCGGCCGGCGAACGGGATGCCGAGTCGGCGGACGAGGAGGGTGGCCGCCGCCGCCGCCGCCGCCGTCGCCGTCGCGACGAGCGCACGCCGGGCGAGGCGCCGCCGCCGGCCGCCGACGAGGACGCGACGGTCCCCGCAGCGGCCCAGGCCGAGGGCGAGCCTGCGCCGGCTGCCGAGGAGGGCGAGGACGAGGAGGACGGCGCCGAGGATACGGCCGAGGCCGCCGGCGACGACGAGGACCAGCAGGCGCGCCGGCGCCGGCGCCGCGGCCGCCGCGGCGGCCGTCGGCGGACCCGGCGCGAGGACGAGGGGCAGGTCGATGCCGCTCCGGACGTCGAGGGCGAGGCGGTCGAGCCGCCGGCACCGGCACCGGTCCGGCCACCCGTCGTGCTGCCGTCCAATCCCCGCGATGCGGTGGAGGCGCTGTTCGAGGCGATGGAGGCCCGCGCCGAGGAGGCTCTCCGCCGCCCGGCGGCCCCGGAGGAGCCGGCGGTGCCGCCGCCGTCCGCGCCCGAGTCCAGGCCCGAGGCCGTGCCCGCGGCGGACGCCGTCGTGGCGCCCGAGCGCGAGCCGGCACCGGAAGCGGCGGAGACGATCGCGGCAGCCGAACCGCAGCCCGTCGAACCGAAGCCCGTCGAACCGCAACCCGTCGAGTCCAGGGCGGCCGAACCGGCCACCGCCGAACCCCCGGCGATCGCCCTGCCGCTGGTGCCGCCCCACGAGGCGCCGGCAGCGGAGGCCCAACCCCGGCCGGTCGAGGCGATTCCGCCCGCCGCGGAACCGGCGCCGCCGGCCACCGAGGCCGCGCCCGCCGAGCCGCCGCGCCCGCCGCGCAAGGGCTGGTGGCAGCGCCTCGTCGAAACGCGCTGAGGCGCGATGCCGAAACGCGCTGAGGCGCGATGATGGACCCGCCCGCCGGGGAACCGGCGGGCGGTCAACCCCCGTCTAGACGCGCTTGACCAGCGTCAGGCGGTTGCGGTCGCCGTCGCGGCGGTAGGACTGCCGATCGGTCATCTTCCGCATCATCTCGACCCCGAGGCCGCCGATGTCGCGCTCCATCAGGGGCGCGTCGACGTCGGGCGGGGCGACCGCCAGCGGGTCGAAGGGCGGACCGTCGTCGACGATCTCGACCGTCACCGCGTCGCCGCGGCGTTCCAGGGAGACGCTGCCGGCGCGCCCACCGGCGGCGTAGCCGTGGCGGATGACGTTGCTCGCCGCCTCCTCGATCACCAGCGCGAGATGGAAGGCGGCGCCGTCTGGCACCCCTTCGTCGGCGCAGAAGGTCTCGACGAACTCGGCGATCGGCTGGAGGTCCTGGAGGGAGCGGCCGATCTGGATCGTGCGTGCGGGCATTCGTGCCTCATCTTCCGGAAGCGCCGGGAGCACCGGCGCATCCGCTTCCGCGGGCCGTCCACTGCCGGTATAGTGGTGCGGCACGCTTCTAGGGGGTTGCGGGGCGGAAGGCCGCCGCGACAGGGGGATCATTGCCAATGAACCTGCAGCAGGAAAGCCAAAACGGCGTCGTCATCGTCACGCCGAACGGCCGACTCGACATCAGCTCGGCCAAGCTGGTCGAGGATTCGCTGATCGGGATCATCGACCGGGGGCACACCCGGCTGGTGCTCGATCTGTCACAGCTCGACTATATCAGCAGTGCCGGACTCCGGACGCTCCTCGTCGTCGCCAAGCGTGTCGAGGGCGCGAAGGGCAAGATCGCGCTCGCCGCACTCAAGCCGAACGTGCGCGAGGTGCTGGAAGTCGGCGGCTTCGATCGGATCTTCGCGATTCATCCGGACCGTGCGGCGGCCCAGGCGGCCGTCTGATCCCGTCCGAGGAGCACGACGATGCTGACCTTCGTTGAAGAGATTCTCCTGCTCATGCTGGACGACCAGGACGGTCGGCTGGTGGACCTGCCCCGCTCGGCGATGAACGGGGTGATCGCGGGCGCGGTCCTGATGGACCTCGCCATGCACGACCGCATCGACAGCGACCTGCAGGAACTCCGCGTCGTCGACAAGACGCCGACCGGCGACCCGCTGCTGGACACGACGCTGGCGAGCCTGTCGGCGGCGAAGGACGGGCGCAACAGCAGCGCCTGGGTCGAGGAGGTGGCGCGCGACGCCGACGACCTCCGCGAGAAGGCGCTGGCCCGGCTCGTCAGCCGCGGCATCCTCCGCAAGGAGGAAGGGCGGTTCCTGTGGGTGTTCCACACCCGCCGCTACCCGGTGATCGACGATCGCGAGCAGCGCGAGGTCAAGGCGCGGCTGCGCGAGCTCGTGCTCGGCACCGAAATCCCCGACCCGCGCGACGTCGTCCTGGTCTGTCTCGTCGAGGCGTCCGGGCTGTGGGACCTCGTCCTGACCGAGGCCGAGCAGGAGAAGGCGGCCGACCGCATCGCCCAGCTCCGCAAGATGGACCTCGTGGGGCAGGCGATGACCCAGGTCGTGCGCGACATCCAGGAGAGCATCGCCGTCGCCTCGACGATGGCCTGGTGACCGTAAGGGGGACCCGCTCCGGCGGGTCCCCGTTCCGCCCGGGCTATTTTCGCCAGGCGACCAGCCGGCGTGCCGCCTCGGCCATGCTCTCGGTCGCGCCGGCGAACGAAAATCGCAGACTGCGGCTGCCCCGCTCCGGGTCGAAGTCGACGCCGGGCGTCACCGCCACGCCGACCTCCTCCAGCATCCGCCGGCTGAAGGCGCTGCTGTCGTTGGTGAGATGGGCGACGTCGGCATAGATGTAGAAGGCACCGTCCGCCGGGGCGAGCCGGTCGAATCCCGCCTTCGGCAGTTCCGCCAGCAGCAGCGCCCGGTTGCGGGCGTAGCGGGCGACGTTCTCCTCCAGTTCCGGGACGCAGTCGAAGGCCGCCATGGCGGCGTGCTGGGACAGCGTCGGCGGCGAGATGAAGAGGTTCTGGGCCAGGCACTCGACCGCCCGCACCATGTCGGGCGGGACGATCATCCAGCCGAGGCGCCAGCCGGTCATCGAGAAGTATTTCGAGAAGCTGTTGACGACGATGGCATCGTCGCCGAAGCCGAGCGCGCTGACCGCGGCCGGGCCGTAGGTGATCCCGTGGTAGATCTCGTCGGACACGAGCCGCACGCCGGCCGCGCGGCACCAGCCGTGGAGGCGGGCCAGGTCGTCCGCCCCCAGCATGGTGCCGGTCGGGTTGGCCGGGCTGGCGACTACGACCCCGTCGAGCGGCCCGGCCCGCTCCAGCAGCGCCGGCGTCGGCTGGAAGCCGTGCTCCGCCTCGGCCGGCACCAGCACCGTCTCGATGCCGAGCGCGGTCAGGATGTTGCGGTAGGCGGGATAGCAGGGGGTGGCGAGCGCCACCCGGTCGCCCGGCTCGAAGGCGGCGAGGAAGGCCAGCACGAAGGCACCGGACGACCCCGGCGTCAGCGCGATGCGCTCCACCGGAACCGCGATGCCGTAGCGCAGCCGGTACCAGTCGGCGAGACGGGCGCGCAGCGCCTCCAGGCCGAGGGCGCCGGTATAGCCGAGGACGTCGCTCGCCAGTGCCGCCTGCGCCGCCGCCAGCACGCCGCGCGGGGCGGGCGTGCTGGGCTGGCCGATCTCCATGTGCAGCACGTCGTGGCCGGCGGCGGCCCGCGCCTCGGCGGCACGCACGACGTCCATGACGATGAAGGGCGGGATCCGTCCCCGCCCGGCGACCTTGAGCGCCATCGCTACTGGCCGGGGTAGGCGGCGAGCCCGTGCCCGCGCGGATCGGTGCGGGTGGCGCAGGTCTCGGACTTGCGCGGCGCGCCGGCCGGGCAGGAGACGATGTTGACCCGCGCCGGCTGCCCGGCATCGAGGCCGGCGTAGGCTCGGTCGAGCGTCTGCTGGCCGACCAGGGTCGCCGCCATGACGGCTGCCGTCGCCGCCGGTGCGTCGACGCCGCCGCCGCCGGCCACCGCCAGGAAGAACTCGTTGACGTTGGTGTTGACCAGCAGCGCCGCCGAGACGGTGCCGGTATTGGCGGCGTCCGCCGGCGGGGCCAGCAGGATGCCGGTGCCGCGCGCCGAGCGACCGAGGCCGAACGGCTGGCCCATGGTGAGGACGCAGGCGACGGCCGATCCCTCGCGGTCGGTGACGACGAACCCGGTCGAGGCGCGGTCGAGCCCGGATGCGACGGCGAGCGGGGCGGGTGCGGCGGCCGCGCCGCTGCGCCAGCGGTCGCGGCCCTCGGCCAGCCGCCGCCACAGGCCGGCGGTCGCGGCACCGCCGGAGAAGGGGTCCGGCAGCAGGTAGAGCCGTTCCTGGGCGAAGCCCATCTCGGCCGGCGCCGCCCACGCCGGGATCGCGGCGCGCATGTCCTCGGCGGTGATGGCCGCACCGGCGGCGCGGGCCGCGGCCGCGAATTCGCGCGCCGACTGCCCGACATGGAAGTCGCCGGGCCCGGCGGTGCGGATGCGGGTGAGCGCGGCCGCGAGCGCGACCTGGGAGAGGCTGGTGCCCTCGGCGAGCGGCGCCCGGCCGGGACCGAGAAGGATGGCGGACAGTTCGGGATCGCCGGCCAGCCGTTCGCCGTCGTTGGCGAGGTCGCGGGCGAGCGCGCGGCTGACCGGATGGCCGAAGCGGGCGAAGCCCTCGGCGGCGGCGAGCGCCTGTTCCCAGCGCAGCCGGCCGTAGCGCGCATGCATGGCGTAGAGGCCGCGCGCCATCGTCGGCACGCCCGCGGGCAGCCGGCCGTCGAGCGTCGCCGCCGTGGCCGGAAAGAGGATCGCCTCGGTCTTCTTGGCCCGCTGGTCGTGGACGAGGCAGGCGCCGCCGCCGCCGAGTCCGGCGCGCGAGGGCAGCGTGACGGCGAGCGTGAAGGCGGTGGCGACGGCGGCGTCGACGGCGCTGCCGTTGTTGGCGAGGACGTCGCGCCCGGCCAGCGTCGCGCGCGGCTCGTCGGCGGCCACCGAGCCGAAATAGCCGGCGACCGGGGCCGCGGTGCCGATCGGCTCGTTGCTCTTGCCGCCGCAGCCGGCGAGCGCCCAGATGCCGCCGCAAAGCAGCGCGAAGGTGACGGCCCGGCGACGCCCCGGACGCCGGCGGACGCCCGCGCCCGGCCGCGGGATCGGATGCGGGGCCCCGGATTGACGCTCGGGGTGGCCGGCCTTAGCTAGGATCATGGTGCCGGAGTCCTCTACCTGATGTCGCGCTCGCTCGTCCGCCGGCTGCTGGCCGGGCTGATCGCGTGCCTGCTGGCCGTCGAGCCGGCGGTGGCACAGAATCGGGTCTCGCTCATCCGCGACGCGGAGATCGAGGCGACGATCCGGGCCTATGCCGCACCGCTCTTCGCGGTCGCCGGCCTCGACCCGGACGCGGTCCAGGTCTACCTCGTCAACGACACGCGCATCAACGCGTTCGTGGCCGGCGGCCAGCGGCTGTTCCTCAATACCGGCCTCATCATGCGGGCGCGCAACCCGAACCAGCTCTCGGGCGTCATCGCGCACGAGACCGGGCACATCGCGGGCGGCCACCTGGCGCGCCTCCAGGACGCCCTCAGCACCGCGACCACGGCGGCGATCGTCTCGATGCTGCTGGGCATCGCCGCGGCGGCGCTCGCCGGCGACGGCAAGGCCGCCGGCGCCGCCATCGTCGGCGGCACCTCGCTCGCCGAGCGCAACCTCCTCTACTACAACCGCGGCCAGGAATCGGCGGCCGACCAGGCCGGCATGTCCTATCTCGACCGCACCGGTCAGTCCTCGCGCGGGATGCTGGAGTTCTTCGAGCTCCTGGAGAACCAGGAACTGCTGACGGCGGTGCGCCAGGACCCCTACCTGCGCAGCCATCCGCTGACCCGCGAGCGCATCGATGCGGTGCGCGCCCACGTCGCCCGGTCGCGGCACAGCGACGCCGGGGATTCGCCGGAGCTGATGGCGCGCCATGCCCGCATGATCGCCAAGCTGCGCGGCTTCCTGCTGCCGCCGTCGCAGACCCTGCGCCAGTATCCGGACACCGATCGCAGCCTGCCGGCGCGCTACGCCCGCGCCATCGCCCACTACCGGGTGCCTGACCTGCCCCGGGCCCGCGCCGGGATCGATGCGCTGATCGCGGAGTTTCCCGCCGACCCCTGGTTCCACGAACTGAAGGGGCAGGTCCTGTTCGAGAATGGCCGGGTCGCCGAGGCCGAGGCGCCCTACCGCGAGGCGCTGCGGCTGGCGCCCGGCGAGCCGCTGCTGCGCTACGGACTGGCCCAGGTGCTGCTCGAGTACAACACCGTGCCGGCGGCGACCGAGGCGCGTGCCCTCCTCAACGAGGCGGTCCGGCACGAGACGCGCAACCCTTCGTTCTGGCGCCTGCTCGCCATCGCCTACGGGCGGGAGGGCAATATCGGCATGGCGGCGCTGTCGCTTTCCGAGCAGGCCGCGGCCGCCGGCAACCACCGCACCGCCCTGCAGCAGGCGACGCGCGCGCTCGGCGTCCTGCCGCGTGGGTCGCCCGGATGGCTGCGGGCGGAGGACCTGCGCGACGAGGCCCGTCGCGGCATCAAGCGCGACCGCGATGCCGGCCGCGACCGCCGCGACGACGACTGACCGCCGCTCACGCGGATTTCACCGCACCCCGCGGCCCCGACCGTTATGGTGCGGGACCGTATCCAAGGAGTCCTCGACCGATGCTTCGTCTTCTTCTGCCGCTCGCGCTGGCCGCCTTCGTCGCGGCCGCTTCGCCGGCGGCCGACGCGCAGTCCCTGTCGCCGCAGCAGCGCCAGGAGGTCGAGGCGGTGCTGCGCGACTACCTGAAGCGCAATCCCGAGTTCCTGATCGAGGTCCTGCAGGCGGCCGAGGAGAAGCAGCAGGCGAACCAGCTTGCCCGGGCCCGCGACACGATCGTCGCCGAGCGCCGGGAACTGACCCAGAACCCGGCCGACCCGGTCGGCGGCAATCCCAAGGGCGACGTGACGATCGTCGAGTTCTTCGACTATCGCTGCCCCTACTGCAAGCAGGTGAAGCCGATCGTCGAGCAGGTCCTGAAGCAGGACCGCAACGTCCGCGTCGTCTACAAGGAGTTCCCGATCCTCGGGCGCGACTCCGTCTACGCCTCGCGGGCGGCGCTGGCGGCGATGAAGCAGGACAAGTACCTGCCGTTCCACCATGCGCTGATGGCCTATCGCGGGCAGCTGGGCGAGGAGGCGGTGATGACCGTCGCCCGCCAGACCGGCCTCGACGTCGAGCGCCTGAAGCGCGACATGGACAACCCTGCGGTCGAACAGACGATCGCCGCCAATCGCGCGCTGGCCGAGCGCATCGGCATCCGCGGCACGCCGGCCTTCATCGTCGGCGACGATCTCGTGCCGGGTGCCGTCGACCCCGGCTCGCTCAAGGCCCTGGTGGACAAGGCGCGCAAAGGGTGAGGGACGCCGGCCACGGCGGCCGGCGATCGATGGCGGAACGATGACGGTTCGGTGACGGCACGGGCGGCGGCGGGTAGCGTCGCCGCCCATGACGTTGGATCTGGCAGTGGGCGCCCTGGTGCTGGTGGGCGCCTTTCTTCATGCCGGCTGGAACGCGATGGTCAAGGCGGGCGACGACCGCCTGATCGCGCTGGCCGCCGTCTTCCTCTCGAGCGGCATCGCGGGGCTCCTGGCGGTGCCCTTCGTGCCGGTGCCGGCGGCGGCGGCCTGGCCGTGGCTCGCCCTGTCGATCGTCATCCACATCTTCTACGTGGCCGGGCTCGTCGGCGCCTATTCCCACGGCGACCTCAGCCGCGTCTACCCGATCGCCCGGGGCTGCGGCCCGCTCCTGGTCGCACTCGTCGCGGGACGGCTCGTCGGCGAGCACCTGACGCTGGTGCAGGCGGCGGGCCTCGTCCTGGTCTCGGTCGGCATCGTCGGCCTGGCGCTGGAGCCGGGCTCGTTCGGCGTCGGGCGGCGGGGGACGCTGTGGGCGCTCTTCACCGGCGCCACCATCGCCGGCTACACGGTCTCCGACGGCATGGGCGCGCGCCTCTCCGGCGACGCGCTCGGCTACACCGCCTGGCTCTTCGCCGCCCAGATCCCGGTCATTCCGGTCTACGCCTGGCTCTCCCGGCCGGAGGCGGTGCGCGCCTACCTGGCGAGCGGGGCGTGGAAGCGCGGGGCCGGGGGCGGCATGGTGGCGCTCGCCAGCTACGGCATCGCCATCTGGGCGATGAGCGTCGCGCCGATGGCGCTGGTCGCCGCCCTGCGCGAGACCTCGGTCCTGTTCGCCGCCCTGATCGGCACGCTGCTGCTGGGCGAGGGCATGGGCCGCTGGCGCATCGCCGCCGCCCTCCTGGTCGTGGCGGGTCAGATCCTGATGAATATCGGGCCGGGCTAGGCCGGGCGCTCCCACACCCGCGGAAAGAGATCGCAGTCCATGGCCGCGCCGTGGGCGAGGCCGGGGTCGCTGGTCGGGATCGCGACCTCGCCCGGCCGGCGCGCAAAGGTGGCGTCGTCGCCGGTCCAGCGGGTCGCGAGCGCGCGCCGGCGGCCGGGGAGCCGGTTGCCCGGCGCGCCATGAACGATCAGCGCCTGGAAGACGAGGCAGTCGCCCGGCATGAGGTCGAAGCGCCGGATGTCGTAATGGTCGCGGTCGGCCTCGATGTCGGGCAGCGGCGGCAGGCCGGTGCCGGCATAGGGGCTGCCGTCGGAGAAGTGCTGCGGATTGAACTGCCGGTTCCAGCGGTGGGACCCGGCGACATATTCGACGCAGGCGGCCGCCGGGATCGGGTCGAACGGCAGCCAGATCGAGCAGACCTGCCAGCCGTCGACCGCCCAGTAGGGCTGGTCCTGGTGCCAGGGGGTGCGCTCGGCCGTGCCCGGCTCCTTCACCAGAAGCTGGTCGTAGAGGAAGTTGACCCGGGTCGCCCCCATGAGACGGCCGGCGATCTCGGCCGCCGGCGAAGCGAAGACGAAGCGGCGGAACGCCGCGTGGCGCTGCCAGAGGTCGAGGTCGCCGAAGAAGCGGCCGGCGCCGCCGGGCGGGGTGTATTCCTCGGCATGGGGTCCGGGCCGGGCCATCGCTTCGTCGACGGCCGCGCCCATGCGGTCGATCCAGTCCGCATCGAACATGCCGCGCAGGCAGACGATGCCGTCCCGGTCGTAGGCGGCGATGTCGTCGGCCGTCACCGGCCGGAGCGGGGCGCGGTTCATGGCGGCGGGCGGTCCTTCCGGTGCCGAAAGGGAAGGACCGCCCGGCTGCGGCTCAGATGTAGTGCTCGGAGAGCGGCGGGAAGCCGTTGAAGCCGACCGCCGAGTAGCTGGTGGTGTAGGCGCCGGTGGCGTGGATCTCGATCTTGTCGCCGATCTGCAGCGCCGTCGGCAGCTTGTAGTCCGCCTTGTCGTAGAGCACGTCGGCGCTGTCGCAGGTCGGGCCGGCGAGCACCACGGGCGCCGTCTCGCCGCCATCGTGGGGCGTGCGGATGCGGTACTGGATCGATTCGTCCATGGTCTCGGCGAGGCCGCCGAACTTGCCGATGTCGAGGAAGACCCAGCGGCGCTTGTCCTGGTAGCCCTTCTCGGAGATCAGCACGACCTCGGTCTGGATCACCCCGGCGTCGCCCGTCATGCCGCGGCCGGGCTCGATGATGAGGCGCGGCATGCGGTTGCCGAAATGGCGCTCGACGGCACCGTTGATGGCGTCGGCATAGGCCTCCAGCGCCGGCACGTCGCGGCGGTAGTGCGCCGGGAAGCCGCCGCCCAGGTTCAGCATGCGCAGCTCGATCCCGGCCTCGTTGAGCTGGGAGAACACCATCAGCGTGCGGCCGATGGCGAGGTCCCACTGCGCGAGGTCGGTCTGCTGCGAGCCGACATGGAACGACAGGCCGTAGGGGTCGAGGCCGAGCTCGCGCGCCCGGATCATCAGGTCGCGCGCCATCTCCAGCTCGCAGCCGAACTTGCGGTTCAGCGGCCACTCGGCGCCGGCGCAATCCATCAGCACGCGGCAGAAGACGCGCGCGCCGGGGGCGGCCACGGCCAGCTTCTCGAGCTCGGCCTGGCTGTCGAAGGCGAAGAGGTCGACGCCGCGGCGGAAGGCGGCGGCGATGTCCGACTGCTTCTTGATCGTGTTGCCGAACGACAGGCGCTCGGCCGGCGCGCCAGCCGCGAGGCAGAGGTCGATCTCATGGATGCTGGCGGTGTCGAAGCAGGAGCCGCGCTCGGCCAGCAGCTTGACCACGGGCAACGCCGGATTCGCCTTGACGGCGTAGTAGATCTCGGCCCGCGGCAGCAGCCGGTGCAGGCGGTCGTAGTTCTCGGCGACGACGTCGAGGTCGACGACGAGGCAGGGCGTGGCGGGCTGCTGGTCGCGCAGGAAACGGCGAATCTTCTCGGTCATCGAAACGGCCTCCCAGCCGAATACGACGTCTGCCCCTCCCGGAAGAGGGGAGTCGAAGCGAAGTCAGACGATGTGCGGTACGAAGAGGACCCGCCGCATGCGGGCCCGGAGCGCGCGCGGTATCAGATCCGCGACGCGGTCATACTCGACGGGAGGACATATTCGTGCAGCGTGACGACGCGGGTCGCCCGACGGAAGGTCACGGGGGAGAGAATGTCGGACGACGCGAGGTAACGCGACGCCGCTCCTCGGCAAACAGCGAACATTGCTACCTCCTCTTGACTGACCGCCGCCCAGCAGGCTGACGGGGGAAGTACGCCTAACGTCGTTGCTTGTCCTGGAACAGCCAGGGGCACGTGCGATTGCGCAGGGCGCGTATATAAGGCAAGCGCGCGGAATGAAAAGCGGATTCTGCGTTTCCGGCGACGGATTTTCCGCTTGCCGGCACCCCGCGTTGCGAGGCCGATTCCCCATGCTATAAGGGCGGCCCCATCAGAGCGGACCCCGACGTGACCGAGCCGACGATCCTCGTCCTCAACGGCCCCAACCTCAACCTTCTCGGCGTGCGCGAGCCCGCCCTCTACGGCAGCGCCACGCTGGGCGACGTCGAGGAGGCCTGCCAGGAGCGGGCGGCGATGCTCGGCTGCACGGTCGACTTCCGGCAGTCGAACCACGAGGGCCAGCTCATCGACTGGATCCAGGAGGCGCGCGGCAGCGCCGCCGGCATCGTCATCAACGCCGGCGCCTACACCCATACCTCGGTCGCCATCCACGACGCGCTGCGCAGCGCCGACCTGCCGGTGATCGAGGTCCATCTCTCCAACGTCTTCAAGCGCGAGCCCTTCCGCCACCATTCCTACATTTCGGACGTGGCGGTCGGCGTCATCTGCGGCTTCGGCACCAACAGCTACATCCTGGCGATCGAGGGGCTGGCGGCGATCCTCGACGCCGCCAAGGAGGACGAATGACCGCCCGGCGCCCCCTCGTGGTCGACGAGGAACTGGTCCGCACGCTGGCGCGGCTGCTCGACGAGACCGGGCTGACCGAGATCGAGGCGCAGTCGGGCGAGGCCCGGATCCGCATCGCCCGCGCCCCGGCGACCCAGGTGATGGCGGCCCCGGCCGCCGCCGCGGCGCCGGTCGCGCCCGCGGCGGCCCCGGCCGTTGCCATCGCGGTGTCGCCCGCCGACGATCCGGGCGCGGTCAAGTCGCCGATGGTCGGCACCGTCTACCTGGCACCGCAGCCCAACGCCGCGCCCTTCGTCCAGCCCGGCGACCGGGTCTCGGCCGGCCAGACGCTGATGATCGTCGAGGCGATGAAGGTGATGAACCCGATCACCGCGCCGCGGGCCGGCGCCGTCCGCGTCGTCCTGGTCGAGGACGGGGCGCCCGTCGAGTTCGGGCAGCCGCTGATCGTCCTCGACTGACGGCGGGACCGGCCCCGCCCATGTTCGAGAAGATCCTGATCGCCAACCGCGGCGAGATCGCGCTGCGCATCCTGCGCGCCTGCCGCGAGATGGGCATCCAGACGGTGGCGGTGCATTCGACCGCCGACGCCGATTCGATGCATGTCCGCCTCGCCGACGAGGCGGTCTGCATCGGCCCCGCCTCGGCGCGCGAGAGCTACCTCAACGTGCCGGCGATCCTGACCGCCGCCACCATCACCAACGCCGACGCCATCCATCCGGGCCTGGGCTTCCTCGCCGAGAACGCCGATTTCGCGGCGATGGTCGAGGAGCACGGCTTCACCTTCATCGGCCCGACGCCCGAGCACATCCGTCTGATGGGCGACAAGGTCCAGGCCAAGACCGCCGCCCGCCGCCTCGGCCTGCCGACCGTGCCCGATTCGGACGGCGCGGTCGCCACCATCGAGGCGGCGCTGGAGGCGGCCCAGCGCATCGGCTACCCGGTGCTGGTCAAGGCGGCGGGCGGCGGCGGCGGCCGCGGCATGCGCGTCGCCCGCGACCCGGACCAGCTCCGCGGCGCCTACTCGGTCGCGCGCAGCGAGGCCAAGGCCTTCTTCAGCAACGACGCCGTCTATCTCGAGAAGTACCTGACGCGGCCGCGCCACATCGAGGTGCAGGTGCTGGCGGACGGCGCCGGCGGCGTCGTCCATCTCGGCGAGCGCGACTGCTCGATCCAGCGCAACCACCAGAAGATCCTGGAGGAGGCGCTGTCGCCGGCCCTCAACGCCGCCCAGCGCGAGGAGATCGGGCGCACCGTCACCGACGCGATGCGCGAGATCGGCTATCGCGGCGTCGGCACGGTCGAGTTCCTCTACGAGGAGGGCCGCTTCTACTTCATCGAGATGAACACCCGCCTCCAGGTCGAGCATCCGATCAGCGAGATGGTAACCGGCATCGACCTGGTGCGCGAGCAGATCCGGGTGGCGGCGGGCGGCCTGCTCGGCTATGGCCAGGATCAGGTGCGGCTCGCCGGGCACGCCATCGAGTGCCGGGTGAATGCCGAGCATCCCGAGACCTTTCTGCCGTCGCCCGGCCGCATCGTCGAGTACCACGCGCCGGGCGGGCCCGGCGTGCGCGTCGATTCGCACCTCTATTCCGGCTATGTCGTGCCGTCCAACTACGACAGCCTGGTCGCCAAGCTGATCGTCTACGGCTCGACCCGCAACGAGTGCCTGATGCGCCTGCGCCGGGCGATCGGCGAGTACGTGATCGGCGGCATCGAGACCAACCTGCCACTGCATCGCCGCCTGCTCGGCAACCGCGACTTCCTCGACGGGCACTACGACGTGCACTGGCTGGAGCGGTTCATGGCCTCCGAGCGCAGCCCCGGCTGAGGGCCATGTCCGGGCTGACGCCCGAGATCCTGCTCCGCGCCTACGCCGTCGGCATCTTCCCGATGGCCGAGACGGCCGACGATCCGGAACTCTTCTGGGTCGATCCGGAACTGCGCGGCATCCTGCCGCTGGACGGGTTCCACCTGCCGAAGCGGCTCGCCCGCCGCATCCGCAACAATCCCTTCACGGTGACCGTCGACACCGACTTCGCGGGCGTGCTCGCGGGCTGTGCGGAGCCGGTGCCCGGCCGTCCCAACACCTGGATCAACGCCCAGATCCGGGACCTCTACGGCCGCCTCTTCGCCATGGGCCACGCCCACAGCGTCGAATGCCGCCAGGACGGGCGGCTGGTCGGCGGCCTCTACGGCGTCCATCTCGGCGCCGCCTTCTTCGGCGAGAGCATGTTCACCCGCGTCACCGACGCCAGCAAGGTGGCGCTGGTCCACCTGGTCGCGCGCCTGCGCAAGGGCGGCTTCCGCCTCCTCGACACCCAGTTCGTGACCGACCACCTGGCCGGCTTCGGCACCATCGAGGTGCCGCGCGCCCAGTACCGCCGGATGCTCGCCCGCGCCGTCGCCGTGCCGGCCGAACTGCCGCGCGCGATGACGGACGCCGAGGCGCTGGCGTGGGCGGCGGGTCCTACAGCCCGTGATAGTCGGGCGCCCGCTTGCCCTTGAAGGCGGCCAGCCCCTCGCGATAGTCGTCGCTGCCCCACACCGCCTCGATGTCGGCCATGGCGATGCCGGCCTGCTCGGACGGACCCTTGGGCAGGGTGCGGCCGACGAAGCGCTTCAGCGTCGCCAGCACCATCGGCGCCATGCCGGCGAGCCGCCCGGCCCATTCCTCGGCCTCGGCCAGGTGCTGGCCGGCCGGCACCACCTTGTTGACGAAGCCGACCTCGTAGGCGCGCTGGGCCGTCATCGGCTCGCCCATCAGGATGAATTCCATCGCCACCTTGTGCGGGATGCGGGCGGCGAGCGCGGTGATGAGGCCGCCGGTGAAGCCCAGCTTCGCCTCGGGGTAGGAGAAGCGCGCCGTCTCGCTGGCGATGCAGAGGTCGCACATCTGGACCAGCACGCAGGCGCCGCCGACGCACCAGCCGGAGACGGCGGCGATCACCGGCTTCTCGACGGCGATGCCGACCCCCGGCATGAAGCGCCGCAGTTCGGGCGGCGCGTCGAGGTCGGCGCCGCCCGAAAAGGCCTTCTCGCCGGCGCCGGTGACGATCGCGACGCGGTCCTCGCCGGCGTTGAAGCGCCGCCACGCCGCCGCCAGCCCGAGGGCGACATCGGCGTTGAGCGCGTTCGCCTTGGCCGGCCGGTTGATGGTGATGACGGCGACGCGGTTGCGCGATTCGTAGAGGACGGCGTTCGGATCGCTCATGGTTCCCCCCGGATGGTCCCGTTCGGCCGGCGTCAGTGCCGGTCCGGCATGTCGTCGCGCCGCGGCACGGCCTTGTCGTCGTAGCCGCGGCGGCTGGAGAAGAAGACGAGCGCCATCAGCCCGCCGCCGATCAGGAGCGAGAAGAAGACCCCGAGCCCGAGCGCGATCCAGCCATGCAGGCCGAGCGTGATGTCCCCCATCCCGCTCCAGATCGCACCGGCGGCCATGCCGGCGATGGCGAGGAGGGCGAGCAGGATGACCGGCAGCAGCAGGCGGTGCATGGGCGGGGTTCCCTTCTTCGTCGTAGTCCCGAGCGGGGGACAGGCATGGACGAGGTGCGCTTCCGGTGCAAGTCGCCCGACGCCGCGGGGTTGCCGCGGCGCCCGTCCGATGTAAGGTCGGTTCCCGTGATCGGAAACCTCGTTCCGGCGCGGCTCCTGGCCGCGGTCCTGATGGCGGCGGCCGCGGCATCGCCGGCCGCGGCGGTCCAGCCGGTCGACCTCGAGCTCGTGCTGGCGGTCGACGTCTCGGGCTCGATCGACCGCGACGAGGCGAAGCTCCAGCGCGACGGCTATGTCGCGGCCCTGACCGACCAGCAGGTGATCGACGCCGTCCGCGGCGGGCTGCACGGCCGCATCGCCGTCACCTATGTCGAGTGGGCGGGCTACCGCCACCGCCGGCTGGTCGCGGAATGGCACCTCGTCCACGACCGCGCCTCGGCCGAGGCGTTCGCCGCGCGCATCGCCGCGGCGCCGATCGCGACCGGCGTCAGCACCTCGATCAGCGGCGCCATCCAGTTCGCCCTGCCGCTCTTCGGCGCCGCCGGCTACCGCGGCGAGCGCCGGGTGATCGACGTCTCGGGCGACGGCCCCAACAACGACGGGCCCGAGGTCTCGGCGGTCCGCGACCACGCGGTGGCGCAGGGCATCACCATCAACGGCCTGCCGATCCTGAACGAGCGCCCGAACGCCGCCAACTTCCCCAACCTCGACGACCTCGACGCCTACTACGACGGCTGCGTCATCGGCGGCCCCGGCGCCTTCATGGTGGTCGCCCAGGGCTTCGAGACCTTCGCCGCCGCGGTCAAGCGCAAGCTGATCCTGGAGATCGCCGCCCGGCCCGATCCGGCGCGGCCCGATCCGGCGCGGCCCGATGCCGTCCGTCCCGTGCCGGCCAGCCTGCGCCCCGTCGCCTATGCCCAGGGCTGCGACGTCGGCGAGCGCCAGCTGCAGCAGTACCTGCGCGGCCGCAGCGGGATGCGCGACTGAGGGTCGCTAGCCCAGCGGCACGCGGTCGAGCAGGGGCTCGCGCGCATAGAAGCGGCGGACGTTGCCGAAGATGTCGTCCATCTTCATGCGCATGGCGTCGCGCGTGCCGGGGGCGTTGTGCGGGGTCAGGACGACGTTGTGGAAGCGGGCGAAGGGGGTCGGGTGCGGCGGCGGCTCGATCTCGTAGGTGTCGAGCCCGGCGCCGGCGAGGTGGCCCGACTCCAGCGCCTCGACCAGCGCCGCCTCCTCGACGATCGGCCCGCGGGCGCAGTTGACGAGGATGGCGCCGGGCTTCATCCGCGCGATCGTCGCCCGGTTCAGCATGTGGAAGGACTGCTCGGTCAGCGGCAGGTGCAGCGTCACCAGGTCGGAGACGGCGAGCAGTTCCTCGAACGTCACCCGGCGCACCTTCAGCTCGCGCTCGATCGCCTCCGGCATCTCCAGGATGTCGGTATAGACGAGCGTCACCCCGAAGCCCTGGAGGTGGCGCGCCACCTCCTTGCCGATGCGGCCGAGGCCGACGATGCCGACCGTCATGCCGTGGAGCTGGCGCGACTCGGCGCGCAGGTCGTTGGCGTGCCAGACGCCGCGGCGCAGCTCGGCATCGAGGAAGGGAAGGCGCTTGCACACCGCCAGCATCATCATGACCGCGTGCTCGGAGACGCCGACGGCGGTGCCGCCCGGCGCCAGCGCCAGCGCGATCTGCCGCTCGCGCAGCGCGTCGACGTCGCAGGTGTCGTGGTAGCCCACCCCCTGGTGGTGGACGAGGCGGAGCCGCGGCGCGGCGGCGACATGGGCGCGCGACAGGCGGTGGCCGCCGACGATCACCACCTCGGCGTCGGCCAGCTTGGCCAGCCGCTCCTCCTCGCTGCCCGTCTCCAGCGTCACCAGCTCGTAGGCGTCCGGCGTCGCCTCGCGCACGAGGTCGTAGAGCGCGGCATTGCCCTGGATGAAATAGAGCACCTTCGGACGCGCCGGGTTTAGACGCGAGGGGTCCTCGGCCATTCAGGGCCTCCTGGGAACGACGGGAAGGATGGAACGAGGAGAGGGGGTAGAGCGGGGAAGGGGCGATACGCTGGTCGGAGTGAGAGGATTCGAACCTCCGGCCCCTGCCTCCCGAAAGCAGTGCTCTACCAGGCTGAGCTACACTCCGACCGGCGGAGGCGGCTTATAGCCCCTCGGCCGCGCCCCCGCAAGGCAAAGGAAGGGGTTCCGGCTCAGAAACCGCGGGCGATGCAGAAGGCGACCACCTCGTCGAGGGCGTCGCGGATGGGCGAGGCCGGGAAACGGGCCAGCTGGCCGCGCGCCGCCTCGCCGTAGCGGCGCGCGCGCTCCATCGTCTCCTCGAGCGCGCCGTGCTTCCGCAAGAGCGCCTGGGCCTCGGCGAGGTCGTCCGGGCCCTGCTCCTGGTCCTCCATGGTGCGGCGCCAGAAGGCGCGCTCGGCCTCGTCGCCGCGGGCGAAGGCGAGCACGATCGGCAGCGTGATCTTGCCGTCGCGGAAATCGTCGCCGACGGTCTTGCCGAGCTCGGCCTGGCGGGCGGAATAGTCGAGCATGTCGTCGACGAGCTGGAAGGCGATGCCGAGGTCGAGGCCGAACGCCTCCATCGCGTCGGCCTCCTCGGCCGGCCGGTCGGCGACGACCGGGCCGATGCGGCAGGCGGCCGCGAAGAGCTGGGCGGTCTTGGAGCGGATGACCTCGAGATAGGTCGCCTCGCTGGTGGCGGTGTCGTTCGCCGTCACCAGCTGCAGCACCTCGCCCTCGGCGATGACGGCCGACGCGTGCGAGAGGATGCGCAGCACCTCGAGCGAACCGTCCGCCACCATGAGCTGGAAGGCGCGGCTGAAGAGGAAGTCGCCGACCAGCACGCTCGCCTTGTTGCCCCAGACGGCGTTGGCGGTCGCGATGCCGCGCCGCAGGTCGCTCTCGTCGACGACGTCGTCGTGCAGCAGGGTGGCGGTGTGGATGAACTCGACGCAGGCCGCGAGCGCGACGTGCCGGTCGCCCCGGTAGCCGCAGAGCTGGGCCGCGGCCAGCGTCAGCATCGGCCGGAGGCGCTTGCCGCCCGCCGCGACGATGTGCCCCGCGAGTTGCGGGATGAGCGCGACCGGGCTGTGCATGTGGTCGACGATGCGCTGGTTCACCCGCGCGAGATCGTCGCCGACGAGGCGCGTCAGCGGCTCCAGGGAGGGCGTCCTGCCCGGTGCGGCGGTGGCGGCGAGGCCCAAATGCGCTCCTTCTCTGCGGGTCGGGTGCGGTCGGGGCGGAGCATAGAAGCCCGTCCCGCAGGGTCAAGCGATGCGGGCAAGCGGGGGCCGGCGCGTCCCTCGACTTCGCCCGCCGCCGCGCCCCCGCCGCCCGCCGCCCCCCGCGCACGAATCCGTGATCGCCCCCCGGTCCGTGCTAGAAAGGGGCCGATGGTGGAACTCCTGCGCACCAACGACGTCGTGCGCCTGTCCTGGCTGACGGCGCTCCTCCGCGACGCCGGCATCGGCGCGGTCGTGCTCGACGGCCATGCCAGCCTGATGGAGGGCAGCATCGGCGCCATCCAGCGCCGGCTGATGGTGGATGCGGGGGATCTGGCGGCCGCGCGGCGCCTGCTCGCCGAGGCCGGGGAATCGCTGCCGCCGGCCTGAGGGGCCGCCCGTGGCAGCCGGACGACGAGAGAGGTAGGGCATGACCGACACCCAGAAGCCCCCGCCGGCGAAGCCCGCGCCCGCCGGCGCCGCCCAGCCGCCGATCGCGGTGACGGACGACACGCTGCTCGACGGGCGGGTGAAGCTGCGCCAGCCGCGCGAGGGCTATCGCGTCGCCATCGACCCGGTGCTGCTGGCGGCCGCCGTGCCGGCCCAGCCGGGGGAGATGGTGCTCGACGTCGGCACCGGCGTCGGCGCGGCGCTGCTCTGCCTCGCCTGGCGGGTGCCGGGGGCGCGCCTCGTCGGGCTCGAGCTGCAGCGGGTGCTGGGCCAGCTCGCCAGCCGCAACATCGACGCCAACGGCTTCGAGGACCGCGCCTCGCTGGTGATCGGCGACCTGCAGCGGCCGCCGCCGCGCCTCGCCCCGACCAGCTTCGCCCATGTCATGGCCAATCCGCCCTACCTCGAGGCCGGCCGCGCCGACCCCGCCCCGCATGCCGGCAAGGCCGCCGCCACCGTCGAGGGCGAGGCCGATCTCGGCGCCTGGGTGCGTTTCTGCCTGCTGATGGCCAAGCAGCACGGCACCGTCACCTTCATCCACCGCGCCGACCGGCTCGACCAGCTGCTCGCCCTGCTCTCGGGCCGGGTCGGCGACATCGCGATCCTTCCCTTCTGGCCGGGGGCGGACAAGCCCGCGTCCCGCGTCATCGTCCAGGCCCGGCGCGACAGCAACGCGCCCTTGCGGCTGCTGCCCGGCATGACCCTGCACCGGCCGGACGGCGGCTATACCGCCCAGGCGGATTCGATCCTGCGCGGCGGCGCGCCGCTGGTGCTCTAGGGGCGGCGGGGCGGCGGGCGGGCGATGGGCACGCGCTTCGATCGGCTGGCGCTGCGCCTCGGGCTGCCGCGGCCGCCGCTGGTGCCGGTGGTGCGGCTCGACGGCGTCATCGGCCGCGGCGGCCGGCTCGGCCAGGGCGGCCTCACCTTGGCCGCGCTGGCGCCGGTGCTCGACCGCGCCTTCGCCATGCCGGGGGCGAAGGGCGTCGCCTTCGTCGTCAACTCGCCGGGCGGCTCGCCCGCCCAGTCGAGCCTGATCGCGCGCCGCATCCGCGACCTCGCGGCGGCAAAGACGCTGCCGGTCACCGTCTTCGTCGAGGACGTGGCGGCGTCCGGCGGCTACTGGCTGGCGCTCGCCGGCGACGAGATCGTCGTCGACCCCGCCAGCCTCGTCGGCTCGATCGGCGTCATCGCCGCCGGCTTCGGCTTCCAGGACGCGCTGCGCCGCCTCGGCATCGAGCGCCGGGTCCACACCGCCGGCGAGCG
>NZ_JAYSFE010000024.1:15886-44570 GCF_041913585.1 Allostella sp. | reverse complement strand
GGTACCGGACGCGGACCCGAATTCGATGGTGACGACCGTGGCCGACGCGATCGGCCACCTCCCCCCGATTTCCGCTGGCGAGACCCACCCGGACATTCCCAACCACAGAGCGCGTGCGCTGAGCGAGCTGAACCTCAGGCGCCTCGCGTCCGCCTCGCCGGGCGAGTCCAACGCCTACATGGCGAACACGGAGTTCGGCGACCTGAGCCTCGACTGCCACCGCAAGGTCAACGCTCGCCTGAACGACCGCTGCTTCTCGGATGTGTACACGCGGATGCACCCCGAACGGCCTTCCCCGACCATCACGACGAAGTGCCATTCCATCTCCAACGGTAGGTTCGGGCACTACAACCCCGACCAAGTGCGCGGCATCTCGCTGCGCGAGGCCGCCATCCTCCAGTCGTTCCCCGACGACTACGTGTTCTATCCGACCGAACAGATCGAGCCCGTCGCCCGCATGATCGGAAACGCGGTTCCACCCCGCCTCGCCCGGTATTTCGCCACCTACCTGGTCAACTCGCTGGAGGCGAGCGGGGCACGCTAGCGGCGGCCGGGCATGGACATCTTCGACCGCCAGAAGAGAAGCGAGGTCATGTCCCGAGTGCGGGGCAAGGACACCAAGCCGGAGATGCGGGTCCGCTCCTACTTGCATGCTGCCGGCCTCCGGTACGTCCTCCACGACAAGAAGCTGGCGGGCAGGCCGGACCTGAGCTTCCCGTCCCGCAGGGTCGCCGTATTCGTGCACGGCTGCTTCTGGCACGGCCATGAGGGATGCAAGAGGGCCACCATCCCAGCGACGCGATCGGAGTTCTGGCAGGCGAAGATCGAGGGCAACAGGCAACGCGACCTGCGGGATCGGGAGGCCCTGGAAGCTCTTGGGTGGCAGGTGCGCGTTCTCTGGCAATGCTCGATTGCGGACGCCGCTTTGGGCGACTTAGCCTTCGAGATTGCCAACCTTCCACGGAAGGAAAAAACGAGCCATAGGCACCGCAGCATCATATTGAAAAATCCGCCCTGAAGGCGGATTCTCAAGGACGATCCGGTGTGGACGGCCTTCTCAATGACCTTGAATCCGGGTTTATACATTTCATGAAACACGAAGCATGACTTAGCGAATATGACGTGCTCCCCTGAGTTCCGGCCAGGGAATAGTTAGATCCTTCTGTACAGAGATGGTAATCTGCTAACAGTGCCGCTCCGCTAGCGGTTGTAGTTGGTTTGACGAGAGCCGAAGTCCGCCAGCGGCTCAGCGACTACTAACCGAGCACGGTCGTTGAGGAAATCATTGGATTAGAACGAAATTCTGAAGAGGCGGCTGCCCCCTCACTCCCACTCGATCGTCCCCGGCGGCTTCGAGGTCACGTCGTAGGCGACCCGGTTGATGCCCCGCACCTCGTTGATGATGCGGGTCGCGACGCGCGACAGGAACTCGTGGCTGAAGGGGTAGGAGTCGGCCGTCATGCCGTCGGTCGAGGTGACGGCGCGGAGCGCCAGCGCGTAATCGTAGGTGCGGCCGTCGCCCATGACGCCGACGGTGCGGACGGGCAGGATCACCGCGAAGGCCTGCCAGATGGCGTCGTAGAGGCCGGCGGCGCGGATTTCCTCCAGATAGATGCGGTCGGCGCGGCGCAGCAGGTCGAGCTTCTCGGGCGTCACCTCGCCGGGGCAGCGGATGGCGAGGCCGGGGCCGGGGAACGGGTGGCGGCCGACCATGCTGTCGGGCATGCCGAGCTCGCGGCCGAGTGCGCGCACCTCGTCCTTGAAGAGCTCGCGCAAGGGCTCGACCAGCTTCATCTTCATGCGCGCCGGCAGGCCGCCGACATTGTGGTGCGACTTGATCGTGACCGACGGGCCGCCGGTGAAGGAGACGCTCTCGATGACGTCGGGATAGAGGGTGCCCTGGGCGAGGAAGTCGGCGCCGCCGATCTTCTTCGCCTCCGCCTCGAAGACGTCGATGAAGAGGCCGCCGATGGTCTTGCGCTTGACCTCGGGGTCGGTCACCCCGGCGAGCCGGCCGAGGAAGAGCGCGCCCGCATCGGCATGGACGAGCGGGATGTTGTAGTGGCCGCGGAAGAGCTCGACCACTTCGTCCGCCTCGCCCCAGCGCAGGAGGCCGGTGTCGACGAAGATGCAGGTGAGCTGGTCGCCGATCGCCTCGTGGATGAGGAGCGCCGCCACCGCGCTGTCGACGCCGCCCGAAAGCCCGCAGATCACCCGCTCGCTGCCGACCTGGGCGCGGATGCGCTCGACCGCCTGGGCGCGGAAGGCCGCCATCGTCCAGTCCCCGGTGCAGCCGGCGACGCCGTGGGTGAAGTTGCGGAGAAGCTGGGCGCCGTGCGGGGTATGCACCACCTCGGGATGGAACATGGTGCCGTAGAAGCGGCGCGCGTCGTCGGCGATGACGGCAAAGGGCGCCCCCTCGCTGGTCGCGACCGCCCGGAACCCGGGCGGCAGGCGGATGACGCGGTCGCCGTGGCTCATCCACACCTGCTCGCGGGCCCCCTTGACCCAGGTGTCGGTGAAGAGCGTGCAGTCGTCCTTGACGTCGACGAAGGCGCGGCCGAACTCGCGATGGTCGGAGGCCTCGACCTCGCCGCCGAGCTGGGCGCACATCGTCTGCTGGCCGTAGCAGATGCCGAGGATCGGCACGCCCATGCCGAAGATCTCCTGCGGCGCCCGCGGCGTCGCCGCCTCCAGCACCGAGGCCGGGCCGCCCGACAGGATGATCGCCTTCGGCGCCATCTCGCGGATGCGCGCGAACGGCATCGAGAAGGGATGGATCTCGCAATAGACGCCGCTCTCGCGCACCCGGCGGGCGATGAGCTGGGTCACCTGGGAGCCGAAATCGAGGATCAGCACGCGGTCGGTCATGGCGCAGCTCCGGCTAGGGTGGCGGACAGTCGGGGCAGGTCCGGCCAGTGATAGGCGATCTCGTCCACCGGGCGCCCGCCGACATGCAGCCGGCGGATGTCGCCGGCGCTGCCGCCCAGGCGTTCGTAGAAGGCGCGCGCCGGCCCGTTCTCGACCAGCACGCGGATGACGAGGCGGGCATGCACGGGCGCGAGACGCCGGGCCATGGCCGCGAGCAGCCGCCGCCCCAGGCCCCGCCGCTGGTGCGTCGCCAGCACGTAGAGGGTGAAGATCTCGGCCTCGCCCGCCGCCTCGCCCGGGCCGGCATGGGCGAATCCCACCACCGGCTCGCGCGGCAGCGACCCGTCCTCGGCGACCAGCGTCACATGGCCCGGCCGCTCGATCGACGCCGTCCAGCCGGCGGCGATGCGGATGTCGTTCAGATGGTCGAGATAGGCGTCGGGGAAGATCCCGGCATAGGCGGTCCGCCAGGTCGCGACCTGGACACGCGCGATCGCCGCCGCGTCGTCGCCCTCGGCCGGCCGGATCGCCACCGTCACGCCCGCCGCTCCAGAAGTGCGGCGAAGAACCCGTCGGTGCCGTGGCAGGCCGGCGTCAGGCGGAGGAACGGCCCGTCCCCGGCCGGGCACGGCAGGCCCGCCGGCCAGGCGTCCGCCGCCGGCACGACCTGGAACTCGGGATGGCCGGCGAGGAAGCGCTCGACCTGGCGCTCGTTCTCGTCCGGGAGGATCGAGCAGGTGGCATAGGCGAGCCGGCCGCCCGGCTTCACCAGCCGGCAGCAGCTCTCCAGGATGCGGGCCTGGAGGTCGGTGAGCTCGACGATGTCGGTCTCGGTCAGGCGCCAGCGCCCGTCGGGATTGCGCCGCCAGGTGCCGGTGCCGGTGCAGGGGGCGTCCGCCAGCACCCGGTCGAAGCCGGCGGCATGGCGCTTCACCCACTTGTCGCGTTCGCTTTCCAGCACCCGGCGCTCGACATTGTGGACGCCCGCCCGGCGCAGGCGCTGCGTCGCCCCCTCGAGCCGCCGGGCCGAGGTGTCGCAGGCGACGATCTGGCCCTTGTTGGCCATGCCGGCGGCGATCGCCAGCGTCTTGCCGCCGGCGCCGGCGCAGAAATCGACGACCCGCATCCCGGCCGCGGCGCCGAGCAGGATCGCCACCAGCTGCGAGCCCTCGTCCTGGACCTCGACCAGGCCGCTCTTCCAGGCGCCCACGGTCTGCAGCGCCACCCGCTTGTCGAGCCGGAGGCCCTGCGGCGACAGCTTCGTCGGCTCGGCCCGGATGCCGTCGCGCGCCAGCGCCGCCACCGCCTCGTCGCGGGTGCCGGCCAGCAGGTTGACGCGGAGATCGAGCGGCGCCGGCCGGTCGAGCGCCGCCATCTCCCGGCCGACGCGGTCGCCGAAGGCCTCGGCCAGCCGCGGGTGCAGCCATTCGGGATAGTTGCCGGCGACCCAGGGCGGCTGGTCGGGATGGTCGACCGGCTGGCCCGCCAGGGCCGTGGCGATCCCCTGCTCGTCGGGATCGAGCCGCCGCGGGTGATAGGCGCCGCCGTCGAAGAGGTGCGCCACCTCCTTCGCATCGGCACCGCGGTCGAGGAGCAGCAGCCCCAGCATCCGCGCCCGCGTCGTCCCGCCGACGCGGCCCCAGCCGCGCCGCGCGATCCACCAGTCGATCTGGCCGCGGCGGCGGAGATAGGCGTAGACGGTCTCGGCGATGGCCGCGCGGTCCTTGGCGCCGATGAAGCGGCGGCTGCGGAAATGCTCGGCAAGCAGGGCGTCGGTCGGGGTGCGAGACCCTTCGATGCGGTCGACGAGTTCGATCGCGGCGGCGATGCGGGCGGCTGGGGTCAATCCTGCTCCGTTCTACATCGGCCGGTAGTTCGGCGCCTCGCGGGTGATGGTGACGTCGTGGACGTGGCTCTCGCGCAGGCCGGCGTTGGAAATCCGGAGGAAGCGGCAGTTGCGGTGCATGTCGGGGATCGAGCGGCTGCCGGTATAGCCCATCGCCGCCTTGAGGCCGCCGACCAGCTGGTGCAGCACGTTGCCGGCCGGGCCCTTGTAGGGCACCTGCCCTTCCACGCCCTCGGGCACCAGCTTCAGGGTCTGCTGCACCTCCTGCTGGAAGTAGCGGTCGGCCGAACCGCGCGCCATCGCCCCGATCGAGCCCATGCCGCGGTAGGACTTGTAGGAGCGGCCCTGGTAGAGGAAGACCTCGCCCGGCGCCTCGTCGGTGCCGGCCAGCAGCGCGCCGACCATGGCGCACTCGGCCCCCGCCGCGATCGCCTTGGCGAAGTCGCCCGAATACTTGATGCCGCCGTCGGCGATGACCGGGATGTTCTCCTTCCGGCAGACCTCGACGGCGTCCAGGATCGCGGTCAGCTGCGGCACGCCGACCCCGGCGACCATCCGCGTCGTGCAGATCGAGCCCGGGCCGATGCCGACCTTGACCGCGTCGGCGCCGGCGTCGAGCAGCGCCTTGGCGCCTTCGGCCGTCGCGATGTTGCCGGCGATGAGCTGGGTGTAGTTCGAGAGCTTGCGGATGCGCTCGACCGCCCGGATGACGCCCTCGGAATGGCCGTGGGCGGTGTCGACGACGAGCGCGTCGACGCCGGCGTCGAACAGCGCCTCGGCCCGCGCCACCCCGTCCTCGCCGGTGCCGGTGGCGGCGGCGACGCGCAGGCGGCCCTTCTCGTCCTTGGACGCGTTCGGGTGCTTGGCCGCCTTGTCCATGTCCTTGACGGTGATGAGGCCGATGCAGCGGTTCTCGCCGTCGACGACCAGCAGCTTCTCCAGCCGGTTGACGTGGAGGAGGCGGCGCGCCTCCTCGCGGGTCACGCCCTCGGTGACGGTGACGAGCCGGTCCTTGGTCATCAGTTCCGAGACGCGCTGGCCGGGGTTGCTGGCGAACCGCACGTCGCGGTTGGTCAGGATGCCGACCAGCCGCTTGCTGCCCGGCTCGACCACCGGGAAGCCCGAGATCTTGTGGTCGGCCATCAGCCGCAGCGCGTCGGCCAGCGTCTCGTCCGGGCCGATGGTCACCGGGTTGACCACCATGCCGGCCTCGAACTTCTTGACCTTGCGGACCTCGTCCGCCTGCGCCTCGATGCCGAGATTCTTGTGGATGACGCCGATGCCGCCGGCCTGCGCCATGATGATGGCCATGCCCGACTCGGTGACCGTGTCCATCGCGGCGGACACCAGCGGAATGCCGAGCTCGATGCTGCGGGTCAGGCGGGTGCGGGTGTCGGCCTGGCCGGGAAGGACGGACGACGCGGCTGGGACGAGGAGAACATCGTCGAATGTGAGTGCATCGCGGATGTCCATGCCGCCTCCCGTCCCCGGATGAGGCGGCGCATCATACACATCGGCCTTGCGAAGGAAAGCGCGTCCCGCGCAGTTCAGCCATGCTCGCCGCGGAAACCTCGGGCGATGACGTAGACTTCGGCCGAGTCGGCGCGGCTGGCCGGCGGCTTGAGGTGGCGGACGTCGGCGAAGTCGCGCTTGAGGGCGGTCAGCAGCGTCCCCTCGGTCCCGCCCTGGAAGACCTTGCAGACGAAGCCGCCGCCCGGCTTCAGGACCTCGCGGGCGAAGGCGTGCGCGGCCTCGGCCAGGCCGATGATCCGCAGATGGTCGGTCGGCGCATGGCCGGTGGCCGACGCCGCCATGTCGCTCAGCACCAGGTCGGCGCCGCCGCCCATGGCTTCGCGCAGGCGGGCCGGCGCCCCCTCGTCGAGGAAATCCATCTCGATCGTCTCGGCCCCGGGGATCGCCGCCATCGGCAGGATGTCGAGGGCGACGACCCGGCCGCCCTTCACCCGGTCGACCACGACCTGGGTCCAGCCGCCGGGCGCGGCGCCGAGATCGACCACCGTCATGCCCGGGCGGAGCAGCCGCAGCTTGTCGTCGAGTTCGATCAGCTTGAAGGCGGCACGCGAGCGGAAGCCGCGGCGCCGCGCCTCGGCGACGTAGGGGTCGTTGAGCTGGCGCGTCAGCCAGCGCTGCTGCGAGGTGGTGCGGCCCTGGGCACGGACGCGGACCGCCGGGTCGCGGGTGCCGCGGCCAGAGGAGCCGCGCGTCGTCGTGCCGCCGCCGCCGGCGCCGCCGCCACGACCGCCCCGCCCGCCCCTGCGCTCCGCGCTCACGACGCGATCCGGTGCCGGCGGCCGTTGCGCGCCATCAGCCCGTAGAGGATGCCCTCGCGGACGCCGCGGTCGGCGACCCGGAGGCGCGGGCATGGCCAGCGCTCGGTGATGGCGGACAGGATGGCACAGCCGGCGAGCACGAGATCGGCACGCTCCGGCCCGATGCAGGGATGGGCGGCACGGCCGGCATAGTCCATGTCGAGCAGGCGCCGCGACGCGGCGTCGACCGAGGTGCGGTCGAGCACGATGCCGTCGACCAGGCCGCGGTTGTAGCGCGGCAGGCCGAGATGGACCCCGGCGAGCGTGGTGACCGTGCCGGAACTGCCCAGCATCTGCATCCGGCCGTCGCCGATCCAGGCGGAGATGCCGTGCGCATCGTCGAAGCGCTCCAGCGCCGCCGCCGCCTCGTCGCGCATGGCACAGTAGAGATCGGGCGAGACCTCGCGCCCGCCATAGCGGTCGGCCAGCGTCACCACTCCCATCGGCAGCGACGAATAGCCCAGCATCACCGGCTCGCGGCCGTCGAGCCCGACCCACAGGAGCTCCGTCGAACCGCCGCCGATGTCGAAGAGGAGCGCCCGGACGGCCAGCGGATCGAGCAGGGGCGTGCAGCCCGCCAGCACCAGCCGGGCCTCCTCGGCGGCGCTGATGGTCTCCACCTCGAGCCCGGTCTCCGCCCGGACGCGGTCGAGGAAGAGGCCGCAATTGCCGGCCTGCCGGCACGCCTCGGTCGCGACCGCCCGCAGGTGGTCGACCCGGCGCGCCCGGACCTTCTGGGCGCAGACGGCGAGCGCGGCGATGGTGCGGTCCATCGCCGCCTCGGACAGTTCGCCCGAACGCGCCAACCCCTCGCCCAGACGGACGATGCGGGAAAAAGCATCCAGGACCCGGAACCCTCCGGAGGCCGGGCGCGCGATCAGGAGACGGCAGTTGTTCGTCCCGAGATCGAGCGCGGCGTAGACGACGGAATGCGCGGGCGGACGCGTCAGGGGTAGCGTTGCGGTTGACACGGTCACGTGCGGCCACGATATCCGAGGCGGCTCCCGTCCGAAAGAGCGGTCGGAAACTCTTCCCTGGCCGGAAGGCCTGTGCTAGAAGCCGCGCCCACGCCGAAGCGGCCCAGGTGGCCGAGACGCCGGTCCGGTCTTGGGGGATCGTCTAACGGTAGGACAGCGGACTCTGACTCCGCCAGTCTAGGTTCGAATCCTAGTCCCCCAGCCAGCCTCTCGGACCGGCAAACGAGCCGTATTCCGCGCCACAGGCCCCTATCCCCACACCGTCGCGAAACGGTCGCGCGTTCGTGGTCTACTGCCGGCGCCGCCGGCGCTGCCCGAATCGCGTCGACACAACCACCAAGGACCCATGAGGCAGGAGCATATGAGAGGCAAGGAGACGAGCCTGGCCGACCGGCTGAGCTCGGCCGCCAAGGCAAAGCAGGAGTTGCTGGCGCGCGCCCGTGCCAAGTCCCCGGCCAACGATCCGGAGTTCCTCGAGCGGCGCGCCGCCCGAGAGGCTGCCGAGCGCGCCCGCGAGGAGCGGCTGGCCGAGCGCAAGGCCGCCCGCGAGGCGGAGGCCGCACGGCTCGCCGCCGAGCGCGCCGCAGCCGAGGCGGCACGACTCGAGGCCGCGCGCCAGACCGAGGAGGAGCAGCGGCTCGCCGCCGCCGCCGCCGCCGAGGAGGCCGAGCGCATGAAGGCGGAGCAGAAGGCCAAGCGGGACGCGCGCTACGCGGCACGCAAGGCGCGCACGCTGCGCTGACGAGGTCAGGGAGCGGGCGCGTCCAGGGCGCCGCCCGCCCCCTTCCCGGCCTTGAGGGCGGCGTGCTCGATCCGCCCCAGCACGGTCAGCACCCCGATCGTGAAGAGCCCGGCGATCAGCGCCAGCGCGCCGTAGCCGGCCCCGCAGGCGAGGCCGAGCGCCCCCGCGAGCCAGATTCCGGCGCCGGTCGTCATGCCCTGGACGGTGCCGCCGCCGCGGAAGATGGCGCCCGCCCCGAGAAACGCCACCCCCGCCGTGACCGCCTCGATGATGCGCACGGGATCGGCCGAGCCCGACGGGTCGGCTCGGGCGGCGTCGAGATGCAGTTCGCTGGCGATGATCGTGAAGACGGCCGCCGCCAGCGCGATCAGCATGTGGGTGCGCAGGCCCGCCGGCTTGCGCCGCCATTCGCGATCGAGGCCGATGCAGGCCCCGGCCACCAGCGCCGCCAGGAGACGCACCGCGACGACGTCCGGGGCGGTCGCCATCGACTCGAATATGGACGGGTCACGCATGGGGGTCTGTCCTTGCCCTCGCGGTTCATGACGCCGCGAACGCCGCCATTCGTGCGGCGTTCCGCGCCGGGAAATCGGCGTTCCGTCATGGCCTTCCTTCATGGAACGAATCCGCCGGTCGGCCGTTGTCCTGGTTGTCGGCGGCGCGGCAGGCGCCGATCCGGGCCCGAAGAGGGCCGACCCGCCCGGGACCCACGGTCCGGCGGCGGGAGCAGGAGCCGGTTACCGGTCCGACATGGAAAAGGTCGCCTTCCCGGCGGCCTTTTCTGTTCTTGCGGCGCGTCGAACCTGCTACCCCGGTGCCATCCCCAATCGCCGCCGGGATCGCGCCGCCCATGGGCAAGACCATCCTGTTCGTGACGCTGGGCACGCTGGGCGACGTCCACCCCTACATCGCCATCGGCCGGGTGCTGCGGTCGGGCGGGCACCGGGTGACGATCGCCACCCTGGCGCGGCACCGGACGGCGGTCGTGGGCAGCGGCCTGGACTTCGCCGTCGCGCAGCCGGACGACCGCGCGGGCACCCCGGAGGATCCCCTGGCCCGGGTCTTCGCCGAGCCGGGAAAGGCGATGCGGTTGCTGTCGCGCGAACTGGTGCTCGACCAGATGGAGGAATCCTTCGCTGCGGCACTGCGGCTGGTCGCCGGCCACGACCTCACCGTCCTGCACCCGGCGGCACTGGGCGCGCGGCTAGCGGCCGAGAAGCTGGGACGCCCGTGGATCTCCACCATCCTCAGCCCGGTCAGCCTGCCGTCGCGGCTGGCGCCGCCGCAGAAGGTCTATCCGGTCGCGCTGCAGCGGATGGGCAGCGCGGAGCGGGCCGCATACTTCCGGGAACTCGCCGCCCCCTGGTATGCGCAACGGCAGCGCCTGGGCCTGCCGCATCTGGTGCCGGGCCGCGCGCTCGACGGCCCGAACGGCATCCTCGCCCTCTTCTCCCGGCACTTCGCCGCCGATCCAGGCGACTGGCCGGCGATGGTACGCATCACCGGATTCTGCCGCTATGAGGGGGCCGCCGACGGAGCGGAACTAGAACGCCTCTCCACCTTCCTCGCAGCCGGGCCGCCGCCCCTGGTGGCGACGCTCGGGGCGCAGTCGACGCTGATCGGACGCCACTTCTTTCCGGCGGCCCACGCGGCGGCACGCCGGCTCGGCCTGCGGTTCCTGGCGATCGGCGGCACCGCCGAGGCGCTGGGGCTGGAGCCCTGCCCCAACCTCGCCTGTTTCCCGTCGATGCCGTTCTCGCGGGCCTTCCCGCACGCCGCCGCCATCGTCGCCCATGCCGGGATCGGCACGACCGCTCAGGCGCTGGCCGCCGGCGTCCCGTTCCTGGCGGTGGCGCTGCCCTTCCACGACGGCCCCGACAACGCCCGGCGGGTGCGAAACCTCGGGGTCGGCGAGGGCATCGTCCTGCAGCAGCGGGACCTGACCGAGCCCCTCGCCCGGGTCGCCCGCCTCATCGGCGAGCCGCGCTTTGCCGAGAAGGCGCGGCGGCTGGCGGCCGCGCTCGCCGGCGAGGACGGGGCCACCGCCGCCGCGGCCCGCATTCTGGAGTGCGCCTGAGCCATGCCGTCCGATCCGGTCCATCGGTACCGCATCCTCGTCGTCTGCCCAGGCTCGCTCGGCGACCTCGACCCGTTCCTCGCGATCGTCCGTCATCTGATCGCCGGCGGCCACCAGGTCACCGTGGCAACCCTCTATCGGAACGCCGCCCTGGTCGAGGCGGCCGGAGCGCGGTTCGCGCCGGTGCACGCTCCGGAACTCGCCCAGGCCGAAGAGAAACTGCATGCGCAGATCTTCCTGACGCCGGACCGGGCGATGGAACTGTTCCGGCGCGAGATCCTGGACCGCATCCCCGAGACGGTCGCGATGATGCGGCCGCTCGTCGCCGGACACGACCTGTGCGTCACCCAGACCATGGCATACCCGGCCCAGATCGCCGCGGAGGCAGCGGGCGGTCCCTGGCTCTCGGCGGTGCTCTCGCCCTTCGATCTGCCGTCGCGCCGGGTACCCGCCTACGCGCCGCCGACACCGGCGCTGCGTGACCTGGCGCCGGGTCAGCGGATGGCGTTCCTGCACGCGTTCATGCAGCCGTACCACCAGGCGCGGGCGCGGAGCGGCCTGCCGCCCGGGCCCCTGCCGCACGCCACCTTCTCGCGCCAAGGTGTGCTCGCCCTGTTTTCCCGCCATTTCGTCCCCGACCCGGGCGACTGGCCGAAGGCGGTGACGACGATCGGCTTCTGCCGCCATGTCGCGGAGCCCGACCCTGCGGACTGGGCGCGCGCCATGGCCTTCGTCGAGGCCGGCCCGCCGCCGGTCGTCCTGACCCAGGGTTCCCACAGCGCGATCCTGGCCGGCCGATTCTTCCAGACCGCCATCGCGGCGGCACGGCGGCTCGGCCAGCGGGTGATGACGATCGGCCTGCCGGCCGCGGCCGTCGGCGCCGCGGAGGGACCGGACCTCGCCTGCTTCGCCAGGCTGCCGTTCGGCCGCATCTTCCCCTACGTCCGCGCCGTCGTCTCCCATCCGGGCATGGGAACCATGGCGCGCGCGCTCGAAGCCGGACGGCCGATCCTCGCCGTCCCGTCGGCCGTGTCGGACCAGCCGGACAACGCCGTTCGGGCGCATCGGCTCGGCGCCGCCATCGTCCTGCCCCTCCCGGCGTTCAGCGAGGAACGGGCGACGGCGGCGCTGGCCCGCCTGCTCGGCGACGCGCGCTACGGCGAGGCCGCGCGGCGCGTGGCGCAGGCCCTCGCCGAAGAAGGCGACGGGGCGCCGCGGGCCGCCGCCGCCATGCTCGAGGCGTGCCGGCGGGCCCGATCGCCCGCGGCGCGCGCCGGGGCCTGAGCCAACCCCGCCGGAGGCTGCGATGCACAACATCCTTTTCGTCACCGTCGGCACGCTGGGCGATCTCGACCCCTACCTCGCGATCGCCGCCGAACTCGTCCGGCGCGGCCATGGCGCCACCATCGCCACCCTCGCCCGCCACCGCGCCACGGTCGAACGGGCGGGGATCGCGTTCGCCGAGGCGCAGGCCGACTGGGAGCCGGGATCGCCGTCCGACCCTATGGTCCGGATGATGACCCACCCGGACGAGGCGCCGCGGGTCATCATGCGCGAGTTCGTGCTCGACCGGCTGCCCGACGCCATCCGGCGCGTCCGGCCGCTGATCGCCCGGCACGACGCCGTGGTCCAGCACGCCACCGCCTTCGCCGGCCGGATCTCGGCCGAACTGGAGGGCCGCCCGTGGCTGGGCGGGACGGTCACCCCCGGGCTGCTGCCGTCGCGCATCCGTCCGCCGATCCACGTCTGGCCGCGGTCGCTGCGGTCGGCCCCGCCGCAACGCAAGCTCGCCTATTTCCAGGAACTCGTCGCCCCGATGCATGCGGTGCGGGCAGGCTTGGGATTGCCCGCCATTCCCGCCGTCACCGCGCATCTGTCGCCGTTCGGCACGCTCGCCCTCTTCTCGCGGCACTTCGCGGCCGACCCCGGGGACTGGCCGGCGACCGTCCACCTGACGGGCTTCTGCCGGTACGTCGCGCCGGTCGGGGCCGATGACTGGTCGCGGGTCGAGGCGTTCCTCGCGGCCGGGCCGCCGCCGGTCGTGGTCACCCTCGGCACCCACAGTCCCGCGGCCGGCCGCAGCCTGTTCCAGGGGATGGCGGCCGCGCTGGCGCGCCTGGGGGTGCGCGGGCTGGTGGTGGGGAACAGCGCCGAAGCCCTCGGGCTCGAGGACGGGCCACTGCTCGCGTGCTTCCCGAGCCTGCCGTTCGCGCGCGTCTTTCCGCGCGCGGCCGCCGTCGTCTGCCACGGCGGCATCGGCAGCACCGTCCGCGGGCTCGAGGCCGGCGTTCCGGTGCTGGTGCTGCCGTTCCCGGTCCACGACCACTACGACACCGCCAGCCATGCGCAGCGCCTCGGCGCCGCCGAGGTCCTGCCGCTGGAGCGATTCGACGGCATGGCCGCCGAGGCCGCCCTCCGGAAGCTTCTCGGCGATCCCTCCTACCGGCAGGCGGCGGCGCGGTTCGCCGCGGCGATCGCCGAGGAGGGCGACGGCGCCGCCCGCGCGGCCGACCGGATCCTGGCCTTCGCCGACGCCGGCCGGCTCGCCTGAGCGCACGGGCGCCGGCCATTGGCCGTCCGGCGACAGCGATTGTCCGGACGACGGCCCCGCACCCGGGCTAATCTGACGCAATCGCTGAATCTGCCGGATCTGCCATGTCCCCGAACTCGCGCCAGATCGCGTTCATCAACACCGCCCACACCTTCACCCACTACAGCCTGCTGATCCTGGCGACGGCGGTGCTCGCGATCGTCCAGCAGGACCAGGCCGCGTTCGGCGGCGAATACGGGCCGATCCTGGCGCTCGGTACGGCGATGTTCGTGCTCTACGGCCTCGGCTCCCTGCCCATGGGCTGGCTCGCCGAACGGCTCGGGCGCAAGGGCATGATGACCGCCTTCTTCCTCGGTACCGGCGGCGGCATGATGCTGGCCGGCTGGGCGGGCTCGCCGATCTGGCTGATGACGGCCCTGGCCCTCATGGGCGCCTTCTCCGCCATCTACCATCCGATCGGCACCGCCATGCTGGTCGAGGCGGCGGGCCCCCGGGTCGGGCGGGCGGTCGGCATCAACGGCGTCTTCGGGAATGTCGGCGTGGCCCTGGCGCCGGTGGTGACGGCCTTCCTCGCCGCCCGCCTCGGCTGGCACTGGGCCTTCTTCGTGCCGGGGGCGATCTGCGTCGCGGTCGGCCTGCTCTACCTGCGCGAACCCGCCTTCGACGCCAGCCACGCGGCCAAGGGCGCCAAGCCCTTCCCCGAGATCCCCGCCGTCGTGGTCCGCCGCGCCGTCGTCATCCTGATGGCGATCGCCGCCGTCTCCGGCCTCGTCTTCAACGCCTTCACGCTGCTGATCCCGAAGCTGATGGAGGAGCGGCTCGCCGGCTCGCCGGACCTGCTGCCGGTCGTCGGCCTGCTCGCCTTCCTGGCGACGCTCTGCGGCGGCCTCACCCAGTACACGGTCGGCCAGCTCATCGACCGCAACACGCTGAAGGCGGTCTTCCTGCCGCTGGGCGTGGTCCTCGTCCCGGCGCTGCTGGCGCTGTCCTTCGTCGAGGGCTGGCTGGTGCTGCCGCTCGCCGGCATCGTCGCCGCCTCGATCTTCGGACAGGTCACCGTCAACGACACCATGACGGCGCGCTACATCGCCCCGGCCCTGCGCGCCAAGCTCTATTCCATCCGCTTCACGGTCGGCTTCCTCGGCGCCGCCTGCGCCTCGCCGCTGGTCGGCTTCCTGCACGACGCCACCGGCAACCTCGCGCTGGCGATGGTCGTGCTCGCCGGCTTCGGCAGCGTCACGCTCGCCTGTGCGCTGCTGTTCCCGAACCGCCGGGAGGAGCTCGCGCCGGAGATGTGGGCGCGCTCCCCGGAGGCGCTGGCGACCCGTCCGGCCGTGGCGCCGGCGGAATAGCACCTTGGGGAAACGGAACCACCGCCGTCGCGGGGCGTTCGCCGGCCGGCCCGCGACACGGGCCACAACCCGGAGGAAACCCTGCATGAGCCCTGCCCGTTTCGGCCTCGCACTCCTGGCGCTGGCCGGCGCCGCCCTCTCGCCCGTCGCTCCGTCGATGGCGGCCGACCTCGTCGGCGTCACCGACCGCGGGGAATTCCTCTACTTCTCCGACCGCGATCCGGGCCAGGCGGCCCGGCGCGGCCTGCATGGCACCGGCCTGCCGCTGATCGGGCTCGACGTCCGGCCGGCGGACGGCCGCCTCTACGGCGTCAACCAGCAGGGCGCCGTCTTCGTCATCGACCCGGCGACCGCGATCGCCAGCTTCCGGACGATGATGGGCGTGGTCCCGTCCGCCGGCGGCGGCCATCTCGTCGACTTCAACCCGGCCGCCGACCGGCTGCGCATCGTCGCCGCCGACGGCCAGAACCTGCGCGTCGACGTCGACACCGGCGCGACGGCGGTCGACCGGCCGGTCGCCGGGGGCGCCCGCATCGCCGCCGGCGCCTACACCAATTCGGTCCGCGGCGCGACCCGGACGCAGCTCTACGTCATCGATGGCGCCAGCGGCGCCTATTCGCTGATGAACCCGCCCAACGACGGCGTCCTGCAGCCCATTGCCGCGGGCGGGATCGCCGCCGACGGTGCCGACATCGCATCCGACGGTACCCGCGACGCCGGCTACGCCGTGGCCGGCAACGTGCTCTACACGTTCGATCCGGCGACCGGGGCGGCCCGCCAAGTCGGCCCCATCGGCGCCGGCTCGATCGGCCGTATCATCGACATCGCGGTGCTGCCGCCGCGGAGGTGATGCCAAGCCCGGCCCACGTGCCGAGCATGGAAGGACGCGCGGCGGACCGAGCGGTCGGGGGACGCAACAGCGCCGGCGCAGCGGCCGCAGGCCACCGGACTTGGTGAGTGACGCCCCTCCGCGCGCTCGCGCGGATTGCGCTATACCCTCGGGCTTCAGCCGGATTCGGCGACAGCCCGAGGGAGCGTCCGGGTGCAGCCCGCCTACGATTTCGACAACATCATCCATGCGTGGTGGTTCATCGGCCTCGACATCGTCGGCACGGTGGCGTTCGCGCTCTCCGGCATCACCATCGCGCGGTCGGAGGGCTATTCGCTGTCCGGCGCCTTCGTGCTGGCGGCGCTGCCGGCGGTCGGCGGCGGCCTCGTCATGGACCTGATCGCCGGACGCGAGCCGGTCGGTATCATCGACCAGCCCTCCTACATGCTGTCGATCATCGTCGTCGTGCTGGCGGCCAAGCTGGTGATGACGTTCATCGACGTCGCCCGCGGCCGCTTCCTCTTCTTCTTCGACCTCGCCTATCTCTACGTCCGTGTGCAGCAGACGGTGACGACCCGCACCGCGCTGGTCCTGTTCGATTCGATCGGCCTCGCCAGCTTCACCGTCACCGGGGTCCTGACCGCCATCCAGTTCCAGTGCCGGCCGTTCCTCGTCTGGGGGCCGGCCTTCGCCGTCCTCAACGCCGCCTTCGGGACGATCCTGCGCGACGTCTTCCGGGCGGACGCCGGCAATCCGGTCATGAAGGGCAGCTTCTACGCCGAGATCGCCGCCTTCTGGGGCTTCCTGCTGATGGTGGCGCTCCTGTGGCTGCCGGCCTCGGCGACCTACTGGGCGGTCGTGACGGCGCTGGTCGGCACCTCGGCGATGCGGGCGGTCCTCTACATGAAGGGCATCCGCGCGCCGATGTTCTGACGCCGCCGGTCACGAGGCGGCACCGGCGAGCGGACCGACCACGTCCGCAAGCGCCGGGTAGGCGCGCCGGTAGGCGGCGTAGGAGGCGGCATAGGCCTCGCGCGCCGCCGGGTCGGGCTCGATCCGGCGCTCGGTTGCGACCATCGCCCGCGCCGCGCCGGCGAGGTCGTCGAAGCAGCCGGCGGCGACCGCCGCCAGCATCGCCGAGCCGAGGGCGGGCGCGTCGGCGACGCGCGTCAGCACCAGCGGCACGCCGGCGACGTCGGCATGGATGCGCATCCACAGTTCGGAGCGGGTGGCGCCGCCCGCAATGACCAGCTCTTCCGCCCGGAAGCCGGCATCGGCCATCGCTTCCAGGATCAGCCGCGTGCCGAAGGCGATGCCTTCGAGCGCGGCGCGGAAGACGTGCCCGCGGCCGTGGCGCAGCGCCAGTCCGAGGACGGCGCCGCGCGACAGCGGGTCGGTGTGCGGCGTCCGGTTGCCCTGGAAATGGTCCTGCACGATCAGCCCGTCGGAACCGATCGGCACCGCCGCCGCCTCGCGGTCGAGCGTCCGGTAGTCGACGCCCTCGCCGAAAAGCCGCCGCAGCCACGCGAGCACCGAGCCGGTCGAGGTCTGTCCGCCCTCGACGACGGCGAGGCCGGGAACGACCGCGTCGTCGTAGGTGCCCCAGACGCCGGGCGCATGGAACGCCGTCGCCGACAGCCCGAGATGGAGATGGGAGGAGCCGGTGATGAAGGCCATCCGTCCGGCCTGGACGACGCCGAGCCCGAGCATCGCGACGAAGGCGTCGGCCCCGCCCTGGGCGACGGGAAGGCCGGCCGGCAGGCCGAGATGGGCGGCCGCCGCTGCCGTCAGGCCGCCCACCCGGGCCCCCATCGGCAGCACCTCCTGCGGCCATTTCGCCGCGAGTTCGCCGAGGTCGAGCGCCGCCAGCAGGCCGAGTGGCCAGCCGCCGGCGCGGGCCCGGTAGTGCCAGCGCGGCGCCGCGTTGCCGAGCGACGCGACGCGCCGGCAGGTCAGGCGCAGGTTGAGGAAGTCCTGGTACTCGCAGATCGTCGCCGCCGCGGCGAAGATGTCGGGCTCGTGCCGCGCCAGCCACAGCGCCTTCGGGATCATCCATTCGGCCGATACCGGTCCGCGGCCGCCGGAGTTGACGGCCAGCGACGGATCGCCGGTCGCCAGCACCGCCGCCGCCTCACGGCCGGCGCGGACATCCATCCAGATCAGCGCCGGGCGCAGCGGCCGGCCATGGCCGTCGAGCGCGACCACCGAGCAGCAGGTGGTGTCGACCGCCATCGCCGCGACGGCATCCGGCGCGACGCCGGCCTGGGCCACCGCGTCGCGGACGGCACGGCCGAGCGCCCGCCACCAGTCCTCCGGGTCCTGCTCGGCCCATCCCGGCCGGGGGAAGTGCGTCGGATAGGCCGCCGAGGCCATCGCCAGCGGTCGCCCGGCGAGGTCAAAGACGGCCGCCCGCAGTGATTCCGTCCCGCCGTCGACCCCGATCACGTACGGCCCGCCCATGCCCCCGCTCCCCTTCGACTCCCGGGAGCGAGGTTGGCAGGAGCGGCACGAAAACGAAACAGGGGCGCGGGACGGATCCCGCGCCCCCGGGGACGGGGCGCCGGCGCCGCGGCGGCCTCAGTGACCGCCGGCCGCCGCCGAGGCCTCCTCCTTCTTCGGCAGGTCGGCCACCATCGCCTCGGTGGTGATGAGCAGGCCGGCGACCGAGGCGGCATCCTGGAGCGCCGTGCGCACCACCTTGGCCGGATCGATGATGCCCTTGGCGAACATGTCGCCGAAGGTGCCGGTCTGGGCGTCCCAGCCGAAGGCGTAGTCCGCGTTCTCCAGCACCTTGCCGACGATGAACGCGCCGTCCTCGCCGGCGTTCAGCGCGATCTGCCGCGCCGGCGACTGGATTGCCCGGCGCACGATCTCGACCCCGGTCCGCTGGTCGTGGTTGTCCGGCGTGACGCCGTCGAGCGCCTTCAGCGCCCGCAGCAGCGCGATGCCGCCGCCGGGCAGGATGCCCTCCTCGACCGCCGCCTTGGTCGCGTGCATGGCGTCGTCGACCCGGTCCTTGCGCTCCTTCACCTCGACCTCGGTGGCGCCGCCGACGCGGATCACCGCGACGCCGCCCGCCAGCTTCGCCAGGCGCTCCTGCAGCTTCTCGCGGTCGTAGTCCGAGGTCGTCTCCGCGATCTGTGCCCGGATCTGCGCGCCGCGCGCCTCGATGTCAGCCTTCGCCCCGGCGCCGTCGATGATCGTGGTGTTGTCCTTGTCGATCACGACCTTGCGGGCGCGGCCGAGCATCGCCAGCGTCACGTTCTCCAGCTTGGCGCCGATGTCCTCGCTGACGACCGTACCGCCGGTCAGGATCGCGATGTCCTCCAGCATCGCCTTGCGACGGTCGCCGAAGCCCGGCGCCTTGACGGCCGCGATCTTGAGGCCGCCGCGCAGCTTGTTGACGACGAGCGTGGCCAGCGCCTCGCCCTCGACGTCCTCGGCGATCACCAGCAGCGGGCGGCCCGCCTGCACCACCGCTTCCAGCAACGGCACCATCGCCTGGAGGTTGGCCAGCTTCTTCTCGTGGATCAGGACGAAGGGCTCGTCGAGCTCGACGCGCATCTTCTCCGCGTTGGTCACGAAGTAAGGCGAGATGTAGCCGCGGTCGAACTGCATGCCCTCGACGACCTCGAGCTCGGTCTCCAGGCTCTTGGCCTCCTCGACCGTGATCACCCCCTCCTTGCCGACCTTGGCCATCGCCTCGGCGAGGAAGCGGCCGATCTCGGCATCGCCGTTGGCCGAGATCGTGCCGACCTGGGCGATCTCGTCGTTGCGGGTGATGGTCCGGGCATTCCGGCGGAGGTCGCCGACGATCGCATCGACGGCGAGGTCGATGCCGCGCTTGAGGTCCATAGGGTTGAGCCCGGCCGCCACCGACTTCGCGCCCTCGCGCACGATCGCCTGGGCCAGCACCGTCGCGGTCGTGGTGCCGTCGCCGGCGAGGTCGTTGGTCTTGGAGGCGACCTCGCGGACCATCTGGGCGCCCATGTTCTCGAACTTGTCGGCGAGTTCGATCTCCTTGGCGACCGTCACGCCGTCCTTGGTGATCCGCGGCGCTCCGAAGGCCTTGTCGATCACCACGTTGCGGCCCTTGGGACCCAGCGTCACCTTGACCGCGTTGGCCAGGATGTCGACGCCGCGGAGCATGCGGTCGCGGGCGTCGGTGGAGAACTTCACTTCCTTCGCAGACATGTTCTCGTCACTCCCGATGAGACATGACAGGCGCGGCCCCGACACGGAGCGGCGGCCGCGGCTTTGCTGGAACGAGGGATGGTGGGGGCGATCAGGCCGCCCGGAGACGGGCCTTGGGCGCCGCCAGCACCCCCATGATGTCCGACTCCTTCATGATGAGCAGGTCCTCGCCATCGATCTTGACCTCGGTGCCGGACCACTTGCCGAACAGCACCCGGTCGCCGACCGCGACATCGAGCGGCGCGAGCCGCCCCTGCTCGTCGCGGGCGCCGGGCCCGACGGCCACCACCTCGCCCTCCTGGGGCTTCTCGCGGGCGGTGTCCGGGATGATGATTCCCCCCTTCGTCTTCTCCTCGCCTTCGATGCGGCGGACGACGACGCGGTCATGGAGGGGACGGAACGCCATGTCTGACCTCCTGTCTTCGGCGTGTTCCACGGGATCGCTGCCGGGGTCGGTCCCCCGGCGAGCGCCGAGGTAGGCAGCCGCCCGGCGACGTTCAAGAGGGGCAAGGCCAGCGCGGAAATCGCCGTTCGGCCCTGCGGATTGGGCTCGACTCGGCTAGACTGGCCCTCGCAAGGAGGTAGCCAGCATGACCGAAGACACCCTCGACCTCGCCCGCCTGCGCCGCGCCCTGTCGGCGGCACCCGAACTCGCGGCCCCGGGACTCGCGGCCTACGAGCGACAGGCCGACGCCGAGGCGCCCCTCCGCCGGATCTCGCCGACGAAGGCGGGAAAGCGGCAGGGGAGTCCGTCGCGGCAGGCGGACTGAGCGCGCCTCACTGCGCCGCCAGCACCGGCGTCGGGTCGGTCCAGCTGGCGGCGTAGCCGGGTTCGGCAGGGCGGCCGGGAATCGCCGGCAGCGCCGCGAGCCAGCGTGCCTCGGTCTCGGCCGCCTCGGCCCAGCAGGCGGCGGTCACGGACGTCAGGCGTTCCGGCGGGGCACCGGCGACGCGCTCGGCGAAGTCTCGTTCCAGCGCGTCGCGCTCGGGCCCGATCTGCGCCAGGATCGCGGCATGGTCGGCCAGCATCGCCCTGCGGTGGAAGCGCTCGTGCCGCCACCACAGGCTGCGGCCGCCATCGTCGCGCTCGGTCGGGCGCTCGCCCTGCGGCGGCAGGCCCGCCGCCATCACCACGGGCTTGAAGATCGACAGGCAGGGTGCGGAGGTCGCGGTCACCCAGAGGACGGCCGGCCGGTCGGGATGCAGGTCCGCGACCAGCGACCCGACGCTCTGCCCGCGGCGCAGGCCGGCGCCCGCATGCATGCAGATCGACCGGGTGGTCGAGCGGTCGGGGTGCCAGCCGCCGTCGGTCGCCATCGCCTCCGCCTCGGCGCCATGGTCGCGGAGCGCGGCCATCAGGTCGGCCGCCAGCAGCCGCCCGGCGCGCCGGCCGAGCAGTTCCGTCGCCCGCGCGCAGCGCAGCCGGCCGCGGCTCATTTCGTCGCGCGCGAGGTCGATGTAACGGCCGGCGAGGTCGAGATCGGCCGCCTCGGCGCACCAGCCCATCGCGCGGGCGTGCTCGACGAGGCCCCCGCCGGCCCGGACAATGGCGCCCGGCCCGATCGACAGGGCGTTCGAGATGGCGCGCACCGGCGGGCAGCGCTCGACCGCCCACATCCGGCCGATCGTCTCGACGACATAGGCTTCCCGGGCATCGGCGACGAGGAACGAATTGTCGTAGAAATGCTCGTGCCGCAGCCCGCAATTGCCGCCCTGGCCGTGGCGCTCCAGGAGGCTGGTGATGACCTCGACCGCCTCGGCCGCGGTCGCGCCGCGCTCCAGGCCGAGGCGCAGCAGGTCCATGCCGATGAGCGCCCGCGTCCGGCCCGGAGGAATAGTCGCGAACACGGCCTCGTTGCCGATGACGACGCCGTGCTCGTTGGCGCCCATCTCGGCGCCCCAGATCCAGAAGGGCCGGCTCAGCAGCACCGCATGGGTCCGCTCGGCCTGTGGAATCTCGATGTAGGTGCAGCGCACCGTGCTGCCGGGGGCGTGGCGGGCGGCAGGGAGCAGTTCCAGGAACTGCGCCTCGTCGCGCTCGCGGTCGCTGTTCTTGGCGAACAGCACCTGGCCGCCGCGGGTGGCGGGCGGCAGGGCCACCATGGTGTCGCACATCGCGGACGTTCCCCTCTCCGGTCGATCTGCCGCCGAGAGTAGCCAAGCCGCCGGCCGAAGGCACCGGCCTCGTGCAGGCCCGCTCAGGCGACGCCATCGCGGTTGGCGAAGAAGGCGTTGCCGAGACCGGTGCCGATCGTCAGCACCCCCCAGCCGGGCACGTCGCGCATGAAGGGCATCTGGCTCAGGCCCTGGACGACGGCGTCGTTGTGCATCAGCACCATGGTCTCGTGCCCGCCGATCTCGGGGACGGCCTCGCGCAGGCAGGCGGGCAGGTCGAAGCGGCTGCTCTGCCAGTTGCCGGGCAGATTCTGTCCGCCGGCGGCGATCGTGCCGTCGGCCTCGATGCGGCCGGGGCAGCCGACACCGATGAAGGGCGCCAGTTCGACGTTGGCCTTGCGCGCACGGGCGACGAGGTGGGCCACCATTCGCGTCAGCCGCCGGACCGCGTCGTCGCGGTCCGGCTGCCGCGCCTCGGCCCGGTGCTGCCACAGGTCGGACTTCCAGACCGCCGCCTTCGACAGGTCCTCCGCCTTCTTGCGGTTGAGCGCGACGATTCCGGCCCGGATGTTGGAGCCGCCAACGTCGACGGCGACGATCGCGTCATGGGCGGCGAAGATCCAGGCGGGCGCCAGGTGCACGGCGCCGATCAGTCCCGCCTCGTCGGGATGGTGGCGGATCGGCTCCAGCGTGACGTCGGCGCCGCCGCCCTTCAGGATCACCGTCGCGCGGCCGATCGCGACCTCACCGATTCGGCTCTCGCGCATCCCGCCGCCGACGACGATGCGGGTCGCGTCCTTCCAGCCCTTGCGGCGGCGGAAGCGACGGACGACGCCCGCCAGTTCCTGGGCGAAATCCTCGACCACGCCGTGGATCAGTCCCGCCGCCTCGGGCTCGCCCTCCGCCAGCGCCCGGTCGAGGGCCTTGCGGCCGACCTCCTCGCCCGTCTGGTCGCCCAGCGGGTCGTCGCCGACCGCGCGCAGGCGGTCGCGCCAGTCCGCAAGCAGGTCGCGGAAGGCGCGGAAGCTGGCGCGATCGCCGACGAAGCCGCCGTCGGCGTCGCGCAGTTCGACATTGTAGCTGACCACCGTGACCGCCGGCAGGCTGCGGGCGCCGTGGCGGATCTCGGGGTGGGTCTTCGCGTCGTCCGCCATCGGCCGGCCGGTTCCTCGGGTTCGGTCGGGCAACGCGGCGGAAGCCGCCTCCGTTCCGCCGCCGACAGCGGCCGCCGCCTGTTGACCAGCCCCGTTCGATGCGATCACATGGCCGGTACTGGCGCGCCCGAGACGCGCCTTCGAGAACGCCATTCGGGAGGATATGTCATGCTCGGAATGAAGCCGGCAGCACGCGTCGCTGCCGTCGCAATCGCGGTCGGCCTCGCCTGGACCGCCTCGGCAGAAGCGCAGCAGAAGTGGAAGGCGCAGAGCCTCTACGGCCCGAACACGGTCGTCCACAAGGAGTTCCAGAAGTTCGCCGACCGGGTCAAGGAAGCGACCAAGGGCGGCCTGCAGATCGAGGCCCTGCCGGTGGCGACCATCGTCCCGCAGGCCGAGGCGCTCGACGCCATCAAGGCGGGCCTCCTCGACGCGGCCGCCGGGACCATGGCGTACCAGGGCGGCAAGGAGCCGGCGGCGGCCTTCTGGGACCTCGCCGGCGGTTACGACAACCCGCTCCATCTCATCATGTGGTACCGCTACGGTGGCGGCCACGAGATCATGAACAAGGTCGCGGCCAAGTGGGACGCGGTCTTCCTGGGGCCCGTCATCCTCGGGCTCGAATCGATCCCGTCGAAGAAGCCGATCCGGTCGATCGAGGACTTCAAGGGCGTGAAGATGCGCTCGCCCGACGGCATCCCGGCGGAGATCTTCGCCAAGCTCGGCGCCTCGGTCTCGGTCATGCCGGGCACGGAAGTCTACACCGCCCTCGACACCGGCAAGATCGAGGCGACGGACTGGGGCACGCTCTCGGTCAACGACGAGGCCGGCTACAACCGCATCGCGCCCTATGCCATCTATCCCGGCATCCATTCGCTGAACGCGATGGACTTCGTGATCCGCCGCAGCAAGTGGAACGCGCTGTCGGCCGAGCACAAGGCGGCGGTGACGGCGGCAGTCGACGAGTGGAGCCTCGCGACCTGGATCAGCCAGGAGCACGCCGACCGCGTCGCCGCCGCCAAGCGCAAGCCCGAGACCCTGGTCGCCTGGGGTGAGAAGGAGAAGGGCGAGATGCGCAAGGTCGCGGCCACGGTCTGGGAATCCTGGTCGAAGAAGAGCCCGCTCGCCAAGGAGATCTACGAGAGCCAGATCAAGTTTCTGCAGTCGATCGGCAAGCTCTAGTCCTCGACCGGCACGGCCGGATGGCGGGCCCCGACGGGAGCGCCATCCGGCCGCAAGCCCCTACACCGCCGCACCGCGGCCGACCGGCCACGCAGGAACCCGCTCCATGACCGATGCCGCCGTCGCACCCGACGTCTCGCCGAAGAACGCCGTCGACCGGACGGTCGTCGCCATCTCGAAGGTTCTCAGCGTCGGCTACGCGCTGTCGATCGCCGTCACCATCTACGACGTCTCCAGCGACGTCCTGCACGCCCCGACGATCTGGGTCTACGACGTCGTGACGACGGCGATCGCCGTCGCCTTCCTGTTCGGCGGCTCCTACGCGCTGCAACGGCGCGAGCACATCCAGATCACCGCGCTCTACGACCAGTATCCGGCCCGCGCCAAGCTGATCTGCGATGCGATCTCCTATGCCGGCACCCTGATCTACTTCCTCGTCTTCGCCTGGCTGTCGTGGCGACTGGCGCGCGATTCCGTCCTCGACTGGGAGGTCGGCGGCTCCGCCTGGGGACAGCCGACGCCGGTCGTGGTCAAGGTGTCGATGCTGCTCGGCAGCCTGCTCATCATCGCCCAGGGCTTCGCGAACCTCCGCGCCGTGCTGCGCGCGCTGGGTGGCATCCCGCCGGTCGTGCTGGTCGCGTTCGCGGCGGCCATCGTCTTCGCCGTCTATCTCGCGGCGATGCTCGGCAGCGACGGCGGACTGGCCTGGTTCCGCCCGCTCGACTGGGTCGCCGGCGGCGACTTCTCGCCCGGGATCGGCACCATCTCGCTGCTGATGCTGGCGGCCTTCGTCGTGCTGATCTTCGGCCTCGGCATGCCGATCGGCTTCGCCACCGGCCTCGTCGCCGTCATCTTCTGCGTCGCCTTCCGCGACATCGACGCGCTGTCGATCATCACCTTCCGCACCTACGGCTTCGTCAATTCCTACGTCCTGCTGTCGGTGCCGATGTTCCTCCTGATGGCGGCCATCCTCGACAAGTCGGGCGTCGCCCACGATCTCTACGACGCGCTCAAGATCTGGTCGGGCCGGCTGCCGGGCGGCGTCGGCATGATGACGCTGATCGCCGCCTCGATCATGGCGGCGATGACCGGCATCATCGGCGGCGAGGTGATCCTGCTCGGTCTCGTCGCCCTGCCGCAGATGCTGCGCCTCGGCTACGATTCCAAGCTCGCGATCGGCATCGTCTGCGCCGGCGGCTCGCTCGGCGTCATGATCCCGCCCAGCCTCGTCCTGGTCTTCTACGGCCTCACCACCTCGGTCTCGATCGGCGACCTCTTCCTCGCCTCGACGATCCCCGGCCTGATGATGGCCGGGATCTACATCGCCTACGTGCTGATCCGCTGCGCGATCAATCCGAAGCTGGGCCCGCCGGCGCCGCCGGAGGTCTACAACATCCCGCTGTCGCGGAAGCTGGCGGCGCTGAAGAAGGTCATCCTGCCGCTCTTCATCATCTTCTCGGTGCTGGGCAGCATCTATTCCGGCCTGTCCTCGGTCAGCGAGGCGGCCGCCCTCGGCGTCGCGGGCGTCATCGTCGCGGCCGCCATCCGCGGCACGCTCGGCTGGGCGATGCTGCGGGATTCCATCTACACGACCATGTCGACCTGCGGGCTGCTGATCTGGCTGACGATCGGCGCCAACGCCATGGTCGGCGTCTACAACCTGCTCGGCGGCATCTCCTACCTGAAGGCCATCATGACCGGCCTGCCGCTCGACCCGATCGGCGTCATCCTGGTCATGATGCTGATCCTGCTGGTCCTCGGCTGCTTCATGGACTGGTTCTCCATCATGCTGCTGACGATGCCGATCTTCGCGCCGACGGTGCAGGCGCTCGGCTACGACCTCATCTGGTTCGGCGTCCTCTTCAACATCGTCATGCAGGTCGGCTACCTGTCGCCGCCGTTCGGACAGGCGGCCTTCTACCTGAAATCGGTGACGCCGCCCGAGATCAGCCTCAACCACATCTTCGTCTCGCTCCTCCCCTTCATCGCCCTCCAGGTCGTGGCGCTCGCAATCGTGCTGTTCATTCCCGACGTGGCGATGTGGCTGCCGCGGATGCTGGGCTAGGGCGGGCCGCGACCGTGGCGACGCGCTTCGTCGCGCAGGACCGCCTGCGGCCGCTGGTCGGCGACATCTTCCGCGCGGCGGGCTGCGCGGCGGAGGAGGCCGGCCAGATCGCCGACCATCTCGTCGACGCCAACCTGGCCGGGCACGACTCCCACGGCGTCATCCGGGTCGCCAAGTATGTCGACTGGCAGCGCCAGGGCATGGTCCTGCCGAACCGCGAACTGGCGACGCTCCGCGACGACGGCATGCTGCTGATGCTCGACGGCGGCTTCGGGTACGGCCAGTCGCTGGGACGGACCGCCATGACGCTGGCGATCGAGCGCGCACGCTCGACCGGGGTCGCAGTGATGGCGCTCCGCAATGTCGGCCATCTCGGCCGCATCGGCGCCTGGGCGGAGATGGCGACGGCGGCCGGCCTCCTGTCGGTGCATTTCGTCAATACGTCGGGCTTCGGTCTGCTCGTCGCCCCGCACGGCGGCAGCGACCGGCGCCTCTCCGCCAACCCGATCGCCGCCGGCATCCCGGTCGCCGGCGGCCCGCCGATGATCCTCGACATGTCGACCTGCGTCATCGCCGAGGGCAAGATCCAGGTCGCCCGCAACCGGGGCGTGCCGCTGCCCGAGGGCGCCGTGCTCGACGGCCATGGGCAGCCGACGCGGAGCGCCGAGACCTTCTACGCGGACCCGCCCGGTGCCATCCTGCCGATCGCCGCCCACAAGGGCTCCGGCCTGTCAATCCTCTGCGAGGTGCTGGCGGGCGCGCTGACCGGCGGCGGGTCGAGCCATCCGGGCAACCCGAGCGCGTCGCGCCTCGTCAACAACATGCTGACGATCCTCATCGACGCCGACGGTCTCGCCGGCCGCGACGCCTTCGCCGCCGACGTCACCCGGCTCCGGGAGTGGGTCAAGGCGTCGCCGCCGCTCGTCGCGGGCGGCGAGGTGCTGCTGCCCGGCGAGCCCGAACGCCGGACCCGCCGCGAGCGCGAACGGACGGGGGTTCCCCTCGACGACGCCACGCGCGCCCAGATCGCCCAGGCGGCGGCCGCCGTCGGCCTCGATCCCACGCTCGTCGATCGCGCCGCGGCCTGACGCGGCCCCGAAGGAAGGAAACCGGCATGCGCAGCAATCCTGTCCGCGACAAGATCGAGCGCGGCGAGCCCGTCTTCGGGCACATGGCGTTCGAGTTCTTCACCCCCGGCCTCTGCCAGATCCTCGCCAATGCCGGGGCGGACTTTGTGCTCTTCGACACCGAGCACAGCGGCGTCGGGGTCGAGACGATGAAGGCGCAGGCCGCCTTCGCGCGCGGCGCCGGCCTGGCACCGCTGGTCCGCGTGCCGGGCTGCCACTACCACCTCATCGGGCCGATGCTCGACGTCGGGATGATGGGCATCATGGTGCCGATGGTCGAGACGGCCGAGCAGGCCCGGAAGATCGCCGCCTGGTGCCGCTACCGGCCGGACGGCGTGCGCGGCCTCGCCTTCGGGATGCCGCACGACGACTACGACCTCGGCGACCACCTGGCGAAGATGCGCGCCGCCAACCGGCGCACCATCGTCATCGCCCTGATCGAGACGGCGTCCGGGCTGGAGAACGTCGACGCGATCATGGCGACGCCCGGCATCGACATCGGCTGGGTGGGCCATTTCGACCTGACCAACGCGCTTGGCATCGATGGGCAGTTCGACCATCCCCGCTACAAGGCGGCGATCCGCAGCGTCGTCGCCGCCTGCAACCGTCACGGCAAGACCGCGGGCTTCCTCTGCGGCGACGTCCGGACCGGCCGGCAGTACCTGAAGGCCGGCTTCGGAGCGCTCGCCTATGGCGTCGACAGCGTCGTCTTCCAGCAGGCGATGAAGGCCGGCATCGACGGGCTGCGCGCCGCCGCCGGCGGCAAGGACTGAACCTCCCGGCCGGCGGATCGCGCCGGCCGGGAACTCCGGATCAGGCCGCCCGGTCGGCGCGCGGCGGGCGACGGTCGCCGCGGAACTGCCGCGGCGGCCCATGCCGGACGCGGCCTTCCTGCTGACCCTCGCGCCCGTCCTGGGGCAGCGGCTCGATCCGGACCTCGCCGCGCTCGAGGCGGCGGACCGCCGTCAGGAAGCCGTCGGCCGCCTGCTCGGCGACCTCGAACCGGGTTTCGCGGTCGAAGATGCGGATGGCGCCGACATCGGCCTTGGTGATCATCCCCTGGCGGCAGATCATCGGCAGCAGCCAGCGCGGATCGGCGTTCTTCTGGCGGCCGACATTGAGCCGGAACCAGACGCCGCGGCCGGCGAGGCGCGGCTTGCCGCCGCCCGGCTGCGGCGTCCCGCCGACGGCCCCCGGATGCTCCGCGAACTGGCGCTCGCCGACTTGGCGCTCGCCGAACCGGCGCTCCCCGGCCGGACGCTCCCGGGCCGG
>NZ_JAYSFE010000024.1:0-15786 GCF_041913585.1 Allostella sp. | reverse complement strand
CGCCGACTTGGCGCTCGCCGAACCGGCGCTCCCCGGCCGGACGCTCCCGGGCCGGCCGCTCGACGCCGGGATCGGAGACCTCCTCCGGCGCCGGCAGGCGCGCCCGCCACAGCCGGACCAGCGCCGCCGCCACGTCCTCGGCCGAGCGTTCGGCGAGCAGCGCCCGCGCAATGCCGAGATCCTCCTCGCCGGCCGGCTCGACCAGCAGCGGGTCGGCCAGCATCCGCTCGCGGTCGAGGCCGCGGACGTCGTCGGCGGTCGGCGGGCCGCCCCAGGTGGCGTTCACCCGGGCGGCCGAGAGCAGCAGTTCGGCCCGGCGCCGGCGCGTCGTCGGCACCATCAGGACGCTGACGCCCTTTCGGCCGGCCCGGCCGGTGCGGCCGCTGCGGTGCTGGAGCACCTCGGGATCGTGCGGCAGTTCGGCATGGACGACGAGGCCGAGGTTCGGCAGGTCGATGCCGCGGGCGGCGACGTCGGTCGCGACGCAGACCCGGGCGCGCCCGTCGCGCAGCGCCTGGAGCGCATGGTTGCGCTCGTTCTGGCTGAGTTCGCCCGACAGCGAGACTGCGGCGAAGCCGCGCTCGAGCAGGATCGCCAGCAGGTGCCGGACGGCCTCGCGGGTGTTGCAGAAGACGATGGCGCTCGGCGCTTCGACGAAGCGCAGGACGTTGACCACGGCGAGTTCGACCGCGCGCGGATGGACCCGCACGCAGCGATACTCGATGTCCGCATGGCCGCGCGCGGCGCCGGCGACCGAGATCCGGTGCGCGTCGCGCTGGTAGCGGCCGGCGAGCTTCACGATGTCGGGCGGCAGCGTCGCCGAGAAGAGCAGCGTCCGCCGTTCGTCGGGGGCCGCGTCGAGGAGGAATTCCAGGTCTTCGCGGAACCCGAGGTCGAGCATCTCGTCGGCCTCGTCGAGGACGACGGCCCGGAGGCCGGAGAGGTCGAGGACGCCGCGCTCGACATGGTCGCGCAGGCGGCCGGGCGTGCCGACGACGATGTGGACACCGGCATGCAGCCAGCGCCGCTCGGCGCCCGGGTCCATGCCGCCGACGCAGGACGCGACCGTCGCACCGGCCTCGCCATAGAGCCAGGTCAGCTCGCGGTGGACCTGCAATGCAAGCTCACGGGTCGGCGCGACGACCAGCGCCAGCGGCCGGCCGGCGGGACCGAGACGCGCCGCGTCGCCGAGCAGGGTCGCCGCCAGCGCGAGGCCGTAGGCGACCGTCTTGCCGGAGCCGGTCTGGGCGGAGACGAGGAGATCGCGGTCCAGGGCTTCGGGCTGCAGGACGGCGCTCTGGACGGCCGTCGGATCGAGATAGCCGCGCACGGCGAGTGCCTGCGCCAGGGGCGCGCTGGTCGGGGGGAATGCCACGGGTAGACGAAACCTTTCTCGGCGCCCGGCGGCGATTCGCGCCGGCGGCCATGCATCGGGACCGGGCCACGCCCGGCGGGAAGGACGACGCCTTCGGTCCGCCGCACCAAGCGGCGCCCGGCGCGGATCGGCATCGGCCGGCCCGCGCAATCCCGGACCCGGGCCAGCGGCCCCGTCCCCCGAAATGTCGTTCTGTGCGGCTGGAGATACCCCTTGGCGGCCCGCGGGTCAATTCGATATGACGCCCGCATCCCGGCCCGATATGGTGGCGGGTGCCATCCGCCCTCGGGAGCCCGAGATGTCCGTCCCGTCCATGCCCGCCCTGCCCGAGCCGGTCGCCCGCTATGCCGCGAGCGGCCAGAAGTCGGTCGACGGCTGGCTTTCCCGGCTCGACGCGGAACTGATCGGGCTGGTGTCGGCGGCCCAGAGCGGACGCGGCGTCACCGGCGCCGTCGGCGAGATCGGCGTCCACCACGGCCGGCTCTTCATCCTGATGGCGCTCGGCCTCGGCGCCGGCGAACGCGCCTTCGCCGTCGACATCTTCGGTGAGCAGGAACTCAACGTCGACCTCTCCGGCGAGGGCGACGAGGCCCGGTTCCGGGCCAACCTCGCCCGCTTCGCCATCGCCGAGGACCGGGTGGCGGTGCTGCGCGGCAGTTCGCTCGACGTGCGCTGGCCCGACATCGAGCGCCAGGTCGGCCAGGCGGCGCGGCTCTTCAGCGTCGACGGCGGACACACCGCGCTCATCACCGCCAACGACCTCGCGATTGCCGACGCCGGCCTCGTCGAGGACGGCGTCGCGGTGCTCGACGACTACTTCAACGAGGAGTTCCCGGAGGTCTCGCAGGGCATGTGCCAGCACCGGCTGGTCGATGGCGGCCGCCTCGTGCCCTTCGCCATCGGCGACAACAAGCTGCTGCTCGCCCGCCCCGGCCGCGGCGAGGCCTATCGGACGATGCTGGAGGCGACCGTGCCGCAGCGCTACTTCGTCCGCCGGACGGAGATGTTCGGAACGCCGGTCACGGTCTTTCGGACGGCGCGGCGGCTCATCCACGTCATCCGCCAGTCCGACATCACCCGGCGCCTGACGCGCAGCCCGATCGGCCGGGCGCTGAAGCCCATCGTGCGCCGCCTCGTCGGCGAATAGCCGATGGCGACGCCTCCGGACGTGGCGGTCCCGGAGGAGGCCGATGCTTCGGCCCTCTGCCAGGCCTGCGGCGCCTGCTGCGCCTATTCGTCGGACTGGCCGCGTTTCTCGCTCGAGAGCGAGGCGGAACTGGCGCGCATCCCCGACGACCTCGTCGCCGCCTCGCGCGGCGGAATGCGCTGCGACGGCGCACGCTGCGCGGCGCTCGACGGAGTGGTCGGCAGCGCCACCCGCTGCCGGATCTACGCCGACCGGCCGCTCGTCTGCCGCGACTGCGGGCCGGGCGACGACGCCTGCCGCATCGCCCGGCAGCATCACGGGCTGCCGCCGCTCCGGCCGTCCGTCTAGTCGCGGGCGACGGACCGGACGAATGCCAGCAGGCGGTCGACCTCCGCCTCCGTGTTGTAATAGTGCGGCGAGGCGCGGACGACGGGCGGCAGGTGGCGGCGCTCGGCGTCGATGCGCGTGCTGGGCGGCTTCGAGGCGCCGATGGTGATGCCCTGCGCCAGCGCGCCGGCGACGACGGCGTCGGCATCGCGGCCCTCGACGGTGAAGCTGACGATGGCGGACGGGTCGCGGCCGAGGTCGCGGACGACGGCGCCCGGCACCTCGGCGAGGCCGGCCCGCAGCCGACCGGCGAGCAGCCGGCAGCGGTCGCGGATGGCATCGAGCCCCAGGGCCAGCGCGTAGTCGACCGCCACTCCCATGCCGAGGCGGGCGGCGTAGTTGTTCTCCCAGTTCTCGAACCGGCGGGCGTCCGGGCGCAGTTCGTAGCGGTCGCGCGCGACCCAGGGCGCGGCGTAGTGGTCGATCATCGGCGGCTCCAGCCGCTCCAGCAGCGGCCGGCGGACATAGAGGAAGCCGGTGCCGCGCGGGCCGCGCAGGAACTTGCGGCCGGTCGCCGACAGCATGTCGCAGCCGATCGCCGCGACGTCGACCGGCATCTGCCCGACCGCCTGACAGGCGTCGAGCAGGTAGGGAATGCCGTGCGCGCGGGCGACCCGGCCGACCGCCTCGGCCGGGTTCACGAGACCGCCGTTGGTCGGAACCCAGGTGATGGCGATCAGCTTCACCCGGTCGTCGACCATGCGCTCCAGCGCCGCCACGTCGAGGGCGCCCGTGCCGTCCGACGGCACCACCTCGATCACCGCACCGGTGCGCCGGGCGACCTGGAGAAAGGCGACGTAGTTGGCGGCATACTCCGCCTCCGCCGTCAGGATGCGGTCGCCCGGCCCGAACGTCAGCGAATAGAAGGCCATCTGCCAGGCGACCGTCGCGTTCTCGACCAGCGCGATCTCGTCCCGGTGGGCATTGAGGAGGCGGGCCACCGAATCGTAGACCGCCTCGATCCGGCCGTGTTCTTCGGCGGCCGCGTGGTAGCCGCCGATCTCGGCCTCGAGGTCGACATGCGCCTTCACCGCCTCGACCACCGGCACCGGCATCAGCGCCGCCCCCGCATTGTGCATGTAGGCGCGCCGCGCCGTCGCGGGCGTCTCCGCCCGAATCCTGCCGATGTCCATCCTCCGCCGCCTTCCTGTCGCCGCCCGGGGGCGAGCAAGGCGCCACAAGGGGACGGGCCTGTCAACGCAGCGGACGGCGGCTGACGCGGATCGGTCACGGAACCGTCGTCGACCCGTCATCGAAGCCGGCTAATGGATCGGGCGATCAGAGGCCGCCGGCATCCCCGGTGGCCGCCCAGCCGCTCCGTTGCCGCACGAATCGGGCGCCCGGCGCCGCCCGCGCCCCCGTCCGGGAAGAACCCTTGTCCGCCCGCATCACGATCCTCCACGCCACCGACCTGCATCTCCGGCGCAGCCTGCCCGGCAGCAGCGGACATGCCGTCCGCCGGTCGCGCGAGGTCCCGGAGCTCCTCGAACGCCTCGCGGACGTCGTCGCCGCCCGCCGGCCCGACCTGCTGGTGCTGACCGGCGACCTCGTCGACGTGCCCCACCCGCTGCTCCATGGCGACCCGGCCCATCATCCCGAGACGATGGCCGAGGCCGTCGCCGACTACCGCCTGCTGCGCCGCTGGCTCGACGCGCTGCCCTGCCGCTGGCACGTCATCCCCGGCAACCACGACCGCGCCGACGCCTTCGCGACGGTCTTCGGCATCGACCGGCCAGCCGAGATGCGGGTCAATGGGGTCCGCGTCGTCGGCTTCGAGGATTGGGAGGTGGCGGACAACCGGGCCGAACGCCGGGGCGCCAGCCGCGACCGGTTCCTCGCCCTGCTCGACGACGGCGACCCGGCGCCGCAGGTCCATCTCCAGCACTATCTGATCCGGCCGGACGTCGCCTACCGCTATCCCCTGATGTACCGCGAGGCGGCCGATCTCGCCGCCGCCATCGAGCGCTCCGGCCGGGTGCGGGCCGTGCTCAGCGGCCACTGGCACCAGGGCGAGCCGGCGCTGACGGTGGCCGGCACCACCTATTCCGTCTGCCCGACCTTCTGCGAGTGGCCGCACCGCTACCGCATGGTCACCATCGACGGCGACGGAACGCGGGTCGAGACGGCGGCGATCGGGACGGCCGCCGACCGGCGGCCGCGCGCCGCCGCGTTCGTTGCGCTCGACCGCCTGATCGCCTCGCCCGAGGCCCCCGAGGTGCTCGGCACCGGCATCCCGCTGCTGCGCCGGGCCGCGGACGCGGGCCGGCGTCCCGTCGTCGTCGTCGCCTGGCAGCCCGATCGGCTCGGCTGGCGGGCGATCCAGACGTTGGCCGACGCCGTCGCCCGGTCGGTCCGCGCCGCCGCCCTGGAACTCGACGCCGCCTATTTCGTCGTCGCGGGCGACCTCGATCCCGCGGTCCATGCCCGCCTGCCGGCGGAAGGCGCCCCGACCGCCGACGACCTCTTTCCCAAGGCCGAACGCGAACTCGGCCTCGACCTTTCCGGCTCGACGCTGACCGGCGGCGGTGACGCGCTCGCCGCCGCCGCCAGCAGGCACGGGCTCGCCATCCACCCCAGCGAATAGGGTTTCGACATGCGCCGCACCACCGCCGCCTTCGTCCTCGCCGTCTCCGCCACTGTGGCCGGGCCGGCCGCCGCCGAGACCGTCCTCGACTTCCCGACCTATCAGCTCGAGGAGAGCTTCGGACCCTGGTGGCGCGGGCTGGTCGACGCCTACCAGACGGCCAATCCAGGCGTCCGCATCAAGCTGACGAACGCGCCCTCCAACGACCACCACCGGATGCTGACGACGCGCTTCGCCGCCGGCAACCCGCCCGACATCGTCCACATGACGGCGCGCTTCGTCTGGGGCTTCGCCGACGAGGGCGTGCTGGAGCCGCTCGACCTGTGGATGGACAAGACCGACATCAAGAAGTCCTGGGTGCCGTCGCAGGCGTCGCTGGCGGTGGGCGGCAAGACCTACGGCCTCGTCCTCCTCAACTACGGCTGGGGGCTCGTCTACAACGAGGCGATGCTGAAGGCGGCCGGCGTTACCGTGCCGACCACCGAACCCGAACTGTTCGAGGCCGCGAAGAAGCTGACGCGCGACCGTGACGGCGACGGCCGCATGGACCAGTACGGCATGGCGCTCAACACCTCGTCCTCGACCTGGGGGTTCATGACCTTCATGCACTTCCACAACGGCCGCGACCGCGACATCGTCACCGACCGCAAGCTCGACGACGTGGCCGAGATCGCCCGGACGCTGGGCCGCATCCAGGAATACGTGAAGGCCGGCGTCACCCCGACGGGCCTCGACAACAACCCGATGCGCCAGCTCTTCTGGCAGGGCAACGCCGCCATGTACATCGACGGCAGCTGGGCCCCCGGCTACGCCGCCCGGGCAGCCGAGGCGGTGAAGGGACAATGGCGCGTCGCCGCCCTGCCCTTCCCCAACCTCGCCGGCGGCCCGAGCAATGCGCTGGCGATGCCGAAGGACATTCCGGCCGAGCGCAAGGCGCTGGTCTGGAAGTTCATCGAACTCGCCGCCAGCCCGGACTGGCAGCGCCGCTACGCGGTGATGACCGGCAATCCGCCGGGCCGCGTCGGCAGCGTCGATGCCGAGGCGCGCGAGAAGTGGCCGACCCTGCCGCTCTTCGAGGCGAGCGCCAGCCGGCCGTCGCGCTCGCACCTGCCGATCGGCTTCGAGAACGACTACAACCGCTTCAGCAGCATCTTCACCGAGGGCATGACGGCGATGGTCGCCGGCCGCCTCGCGCCGGACGCCGCCGCGCGGCAGATCGCGGCCGGCCTGAAGCGTGAGATCAAGGGCCTGGAATAGGCCCTTGATCACGCTCCCGGCCGCGGCGCCGGCGACGCGGCGACTGCGCCGGCCCCGCTTCGGCGGGCCGGCGCGGACGCGCCTGCTGCTGGTGCTGCTGATGCTGCCGGCGATCCTCTGCACCGGGGCGCTGGTCGCCTGGCCGATCGCCAAGCTGGTGCAGATCAGCTTCTACGAGCTCCGGCTGGCCGAACTGATGCGGCCGATCGCCAAGCCGGCGACGCTCGCCAACTACGAGGCGGCGCTCGGCCATCCGGGCTTCGTGCCGAGCCTGTGGGCGACCGCCGTCTTCGTCTTCGCCGGCACCGCCATCGCGTTGGTGCTGGGGCTGGCGACGGCGCTCCTGGCCGACCTCAAGCTCGCCGGCGCCTCCTGGTTCGAGGCGGTCGTGGTCAGCCCGTGGAGCGTCGCCCCGGCGATCGCCAGCCTGATCTGGATGTTCCTGCTGAACGACCAGTTCGGGCTGGTGAACTATCTCCTCCTGGCGGCCGGCCTCGTGTCCCGGCCGGTGCCGTTCCTGACCTCGCCGGACGTCGCCATCTGGGCCGTCACCTTCGCGACCGCCTGGAAGGCCTATCCCTTCTTCACGATCATGCTGCTGGCCGGGCTGCAGTCGATCCCGTGGTCGCAGTACGAGGCGGCGATGATGGACGGGGCCGGCGCGGTCCGCCGCTTCCTCGCGATCACGCTGCCGGGACTGCGCGGCTTCCTGCGCGTCACCATCTTCCTCGGCCTGCTGTCGGCCTTCCGCAACGTCGAGTCGGTGCTCGTGATGACGGGCGGCGGGCCCGCCCGCTCGACCGAGACGCTGGCGGTGCGCGTCTATACCGAGACCTTCCAGTTCCTCTCGCCCGGCCGCGGCGCCGCGCTCGGGACGCTGACGCTGGCGATCGCGGTGGCGACGACGCTGCTCTTCCTGCGCGCGACCCGGCGGAGGGCGGACCTGTGAGACGGCGCGCCCTGGCCGGCCTGCAATGGGCCGGCATCGTCGCCGCGACGCTGTTCGCGCTGCTGCCGCTCTACTGGATGGGGCTGACCTCGCTCAGCCGCGCCAACGCCGTCCTGACCTGGCCGCCGCGGCTGCTGCCCGATCCCGGCAACCTGACGCTCGACGCCTACACGGCCGTCCTGACGACGACCAGTGCCCTGCGCTGGCTCGCCAACTCGACCGGCATCACCGTCGCCTCGATCCTGGTCGCGCTCGCCGTCTCGGTGCCGGCCGGCTACGCGCTGTCGCGCTCGCAGGGGCGCGAGGTGAAGGTGATGGGCGCGGTCCTGCTGATCTCCAAGATGCTGCCGGCGACGGTGCTGCTGACGCCGCTCTACGTGCTCGCGCGGGCCGCCGGCCTGCTCGACAACCCGGCCGCCGTCGTCCTCGGCAACCTCTCCTTCGCCGTGCCCCTCGCCACCTGGATGATGAAGGAGCATTTCGACAAGGTGCCCGGCGACATCGAGGAGGCGGCCTGGATCGACGGCTGCTCGCGCCTGCGCGGCCTCTGGTCGGTGGTGCTGCCGCAGGCACGGCCGGCGATGGCCGCCGTCACCGCCTATGTCGGCGTCGTCTCCTGGAACGACTTCATCTTCGCCCGCACGCTGCTCACCGGCGGCGACAGCACCACCGTCACGGTCGGCGCGGCGATGCTGATCGGCGAGTACAACATCGACTGGCCGCGGGTGATGGCGCTGGCCCTGCTGGCGACGGTGCCGGTGCTGGCGATGTTCGCGCTGCTGCACCGCCAGCTCGTGCGCGGCATGAGCAGCGGCATGCACTGACGCCGCTCAGCCCGACGCGAGGGCCGCCGCGATCTCGTCGGCCGACATCGGGCGGCCGTAGAGGAACCCCTGGAACTCGTCGCAGCGCATCAGGCGCAGCAGCCGCGCCTGTTCCTCCGTCTCGACGCCCTCGGCGACCACCATGAGGTCGAGCCCGTGCGCGAGCGCGATGATGGTCGAGATGACGAGCATGCTTTCCGAGCTCTCGACCATCATGCGGACGAACGACCGGTCGATCTTGAGCGAGGCAATGGGGAGGCGCGCGAGATAGGCCAGCGAGGAATGGCCGGTGCCGAAATCGTCGATGGCGATGCCGATCCCGAGCCGCTTCAGTTCCTGCAGCTTGGCGATCGTGCCCTCGACGTCCCTCATGATGAGGCTTTCGGTGACCTCGATGTCGAGGCCGCAGTCCGAGCCGACCGGCCCCTCCGCGAACTCCGCCGCCAGCGCCCGGACACCGTCGAGGAAGCCGGGAAGCTGGAACTGGATGACCGACACGTTGACCGCGACCCTCGGCGCCCGGCCGTCGCGCCGGCGCCACTTGCGGCGGTCGAGCAGCGCCTGCCGCATCACCCAGAGCCCGACCTCGCCGATCAGCCCGCTCTCCTCCAGCAGCGGGATGAACTCGGTCGGCGCGACCATGCCGGTGCGGGCGTCGTTCCAGCGGATCAGCGCCTCGACCCCCCGCACCGTGCCGTCCTTGGCCGCCACCTTGGGCTGGTAGTGCAGGAAGAACTCGCCGCGCGCGCGGGCGAGCTGCAGGCGGCCGGCCATGCGCAGCGTCTCGGCGACCCGCGCGTTGATGGTCGGCTCGTAGAACTGGTAGCGCCGCCCGGTCTCCTTGGCCGTGCGCAGGGCCGCACGCCCGTTGCGCGTCAGCGTCGCCGCGTCGGTGCCGTCGTCGGGGAAGACGGCGACCCCGATCATGGTGGTGAGGTGGAGGACCTCCCCTTCCGGCGCCCGCGCCTCGGCGACGATGCCGGAGAAACTCTGCTCGATCAGGCGGGCGACGGCGAGCGCGTCGCCGGCCTCGGGCACGAAGGTCGCGAAGCGGTCGTTTTCCAGGCGCGCCAGGTTCTCCGGGTTCTGCGCCACGGCGCCGAGCCGCCGGCCGAATTCGCGGAGGATCCGTTCCCCCGCCTCGCGACCCAGCGAGTCGGTGACGTCGCGGAAGCGGCGGATGTCGATGAAGATCGCCGCGACGCGCGTGCCGGCGCGCCCCGCGGCGATCAGCGCCTGGCCGAGCCGGTCCTCGAACAGCACCCGGTTCGGCAGGCCGGTCACCGGGTCGTGGGAGGCGAGATAGGCGAGCCGGTCCCGGTTCTCGATATGGTCGAGGCCGAAGGAGACGTCGTCGGCGACCTCCGCCAGCAGCCGCCGGATCGGATCGGTGAAGTAGCCGCGCTCGCGGCTGAAGAGGACGAAGACCGCGACGATCCGGCCGCCGGCGCGCAGCGGGAGCGCGGCGGACGCGGCATAGCCGATTTCGAGCGCCCGGCGCCGGCGCGGGCCGCCGCGCTCCGGCGCCGCCGCGAGGTCGTTCTCGAAGACGGGTCGGCCCTCGATGACCGCGCGCGCGACCTCGCCGCGCTCGGCCGCCGGGGTCGCGGTGAACGGCCGCGGCGCGCCCGAGGCGACCGCGGAAAAATCCTCGCCGGCGCCGGCGATCGGCCGCGTGAAGTCCGTCGCCGGATCGTAGGCGGCGATGATCGCGATCCCGAACCCGCCATGCTCGTGGGCGATCCGGCAGATGCCGGCGAACAGCGCGTCGCGATTGTCCGCCTGGATGAGCAGCCGGTTGACCGCGCTCAGCACGGCATAGAGGCGATTGAGATGCTCGATCTCCGCCTCCTGCCGGCGGCGCTCGACGAACTGCCCGAGCTGGCTGCCGATCGCGGCGAACATCTCCAGGAGGTCGGGATCGAGGGGCCGGCTGTCGCGGGCCAGGAACGACAGGACGCCGACGATCTCCCCGCTCGCGAAGATCGGGAAGGCGGCCGCGGCATGGAGTCCGGCCCGCACCGCGTCTTCCGAGCGGCGGAACAGTCCGCTCGCCGTGCCCTCGTCGAACCACACCGGCCGGCCGGTCGCCCAGGCATGGCCGGTGATGCCGGACCCGAAGGCGAAATCCTGCTGCTGCGAGCCGACGGCGAACTCGGCGATCCGCGGGTCGGGCTCGTGCCACACCGCTGCGGCGCGCAGCACGTCCCGGCGGCGGTCGATCTCGCGCAGGATGCCGAAGGCGAAGCCGAGACGCGAGCAGATCGCCTCGATCAGCGCCGGCGCCGCCTCGTCCAGGCTCGACGTATGGGCGAGAATGGCCGCCACGGCATACTGGATGTCGAGCCGTCGCTCGGCGCGCCGGTGCTTCTCCACCTCGGCGGCGAGCGCGGCGCTGGCGTGTTCGGCGTCGCGCCGCAGGGTGGCCAGCACGAACATCCGCCCGGCCATCGCCGAGAGGTCTTCCAGCACCGCCTCGTCCTGGGCGTCGAACGGCCGCTGCAGCACGGGGTCGCCGACACACAGCCAGCCGCGGTGCAGCACCCCGTCGCCGAGCGGCACCACCGATGCGAAGCGGAAGGGCGGCAGGCCGGGCGGTGCCTCCGCTGGCGCCAGCCGCCGCATCCCGGCGGCCCCGTCGAACGGCTCCCAGCCCGCGATCCGCTGCCGCAGCGCCGCCGCCGTCGCCTCCGGCATGCCCGCCGACTGCAGGCGCGGTGCCGACCGTCCGTCGGGATCGCGGATCACCGCGGCGGCCCAGCGCGCGTCGACCATCATGCACACCAGCCGGCAGAGGGTCGCCAGCACCGCGTCCGGCTCGCGCTCGGCCGCGAGATCCTCGTGGGCGCCCAAGAGCAGGTTCAGCCGATCGTTGTCGATCGGCGCGCGCCGGGGTGTCGGCGCAGCCACGGTCACGGGACCGGATTCTCCCGTCCCGACCGGGCGCGCGCGGGATCTGGCAGGACAGCGACGTGGCGACGAACCGTCATGCGAGCCCTTCGCATTCGCGAGCACCGCGTGGACGGTCGAGGATACACAAGAATCGCTCCCTGCGAGCAGGCGATCGGCGACGCCGGCCGGATTCAGCCGGGACGCGCATACTTCCCCGTCAGTTGCGGCGTCTGGGTGGCGTGGCCCTGCTGCTCGCGCTCGAGCCGCGTCTCGCGGCCCCAGGTGCGCTTCAGGTCGTCGCGCACATGGATGCGAAGCCGGCCCAGGCCCTCGGTCTCCAGTTCGACGACGTCGCCGTCCTGGAAGGCGCTGAGCCCGCGATGGTTGGTGCCGGTCGCCACCACGTCGCCCGGCTCCAGCGTGTGGATCGAACTGATCCACTCGATGATGCGGGGGATCCGGTGCGCCATGTCGTCGGTGTTGAAGTCCTGCTTCACCACGCCGTTGACGGTGAGGCGAACCTGCAGCTTGTGGGGGTCGGCGATCTCGTCGGCGGTCACGAGATACGGGCCCATCGGCGCGAAGGTGTCGCGCGACTTCATCTGGAAGAAGACGTTGTTGGGTGGCGGCAACCCGCGGGCCGAGCCGTCGATGAAGTTGAGATAGCCGAAGACATGGGCCATGGCTTCGGACTGCGGGACGTTGGTGGCGCGCTTGCCGATGACGATCGCCATCTCCGCCTCGCCCTCGAAGATGGTCGCCGGCACGTCGGGCAGGACCATGGTGTCGCCGTGGCCGATGACCGCGCCCGGCGCCTTCTGGAAGGCGTTGATCGGCGCCGGCTCGGCGCGGGTGCCGTCCTCCATGTAGTTGACCGCCATGCAGTCGATGTTGCCGGGCTTGGGCAGCGGCGGCCGGAGGCGGACCTGCGCCAGCGGCACGCCGTCGCCGGCCGCGGCTGCCGCCTCCAGGCGCGGGCGGTATTCCTCGAACCGCGCGATCAGCCCGTTGATGAGGTCGTGCGGCCCGACATGCGCAATGCCGGCGACCACGGCGGTGACGTCGACCACCCGGTCGCCGCGCACCACGCCCAATCGGAAATCATCGAAGAATGCCAGTTTCACGCGCCCCGCCCCCGTTGGTCCGGCCACCCGCACGGCTCCGAGGATCGAGGATAGGCGAGGCGGCCCGCCGGAACAATGCGGGCCGCCCACGCGACCGGTCGTCCCGTCGCACGGGACGCTAGCCTTCGTGGAAGAACGGATCCGGCAGGGCCGGATTGCGCAGCTTGGCCGCCGCGCCGGCGCCGGCCACCGGCAGCCCCTTCGGATCGAGCAGGCCGAGTTGCACCAGGACGTTCGCTTGGTCCCACATGATGTGCTCGTAGGAGACCTTGCCGCCGTCCAGCCCGACGATGACGACGAAGACGACCTCGACATGCCTGCCCGTCGGCGCCACCCCCGGAAGCATCCAGTCCATCCGGCTGGTGTGGGTGAAGGAGATGATCAGTTCGTCGACGAGGCGCTCGCGGCTGTGGGTGCGGGAGATGGTCTCGAACCGCACGTCCGGCGGGAAGAACTGCCCGATCAGCCGGTTGGCATAGAACGTCCGCACCGCGGCGGCGCCCTGGCCGCCGACCATGGTGGGAATGTTCACGAGATGGGGATTGGCCGACATCGTCGCCAGCGTCCGGTCGAGGTCGCCGGCGAGTTCCGCCTCCATGTGGGCGCCGAAGACGGCGTCGAGTTCCCTGACGAGTTCTGGATCGCTCATGACCGGTGCTCCCTCGGCTCCGTCGAACACGAACACGCCGCCCGCGATCGCCGCCGCAAGCCCGACCAGATCGCGTCGCGAGATGTCCGCCATCGAAGACCTCTCCCGGCCCGCCCGTACGGCATTGCCGGATGGAGCACGCCCTCCGGTCACATTGCGCGGCGGCGGACCGGCCGGCAAGCTCGCCGTTCTGCCGTCCGAACGTCGGGTCAGACGTGCAGCGCCTGTCCCAGCGCCCGGAGCGCCGCTTCCGGAATGGCCTCGCCCAGCGTCGGATGGGCATGGATCGTCGCCGCCACGTCCTCGAGCCGGGCGCCCATCTCCAGCGCCAGGGCAAAGGCGGCCGCGAGTTCCGAGACCCCGGCGCCGACCGTCTGCATGCCCAGGATCAGGTGATTGTCCGCCCGGGCGACCAGCCGCACGAACCCGGCCTCGTGCTCGGCGGTCATCGCCCGGGCGCTCGCGCGGAAGGGGAAATGCGCGGTCCTCGCCGCGATGCCGGCCTCCCGCGCCGCCTCGACCGAGAGCCCCACGGTGACGATCTCGGGGTCGGTGAAGCAGACCGCCGGGATCGCGACCTTGTCCCAGGTGCGGCGCTGGCCGGCGATGATCTCCGCCACCATCGCGCCCTGGGCCATGGCGCGGTGCGCCAGCATCGGCTCGCCGGTGACGTCGCCGATCGCCCAGATGCCGCGCATCGCGGTCCGGCACTGGGCGTCGACGGCGATGTGGCGGCCGTTCATGGTCAGGGCCAGTTCCTCCCGCCCCCAGCCCTCGGTGACCGGCTGGCGCCCGACCGTGACCAGCACGGCATCCGCCGGCAGGCGAAGCTCGGCCCCGTCCGGCCCGGTCGCCAGCAGCACGTCGTCGCCGACGAGGCCCCGGGCAAGGGTTCCGGGATGGACGGTCACACCCAGTTCCCGGAGGCGCGCGGCGACCGGGCGGGTCAGTTCGGCGTCGTACTGGGGAAGAATGCGATCGGCGGCCTCGATCACCTGGACCGCAGCGCCGAGCTTGGCGAAGGCGGTGCCGAGCTCGAGGCCGATATAGCCGGCGCCCACCACCACCAGACGCGCCGGCACGTCCGCCAGGGCTAGCGCCTCGGTCGAGGACAGGACGCGGCCGCCGAACGGCAGGCCGGGCAGTGCGACCGGCTCGGAGCCGGTGGCGATCACGACGTGCTGGGCCCGCACCGTCTGCGGCCCGGTCGCGGTCTCGACAAGGACGGTCTTGCCGTCGCGGAACCGCGCATGGCCCTCGACCAGCTTGACCCCCGCCCGCTTCAGCAGGTCGCCGACGCCGTGGGTCAGGCGGTTGACGATGCCGCCGCGCCACTCGCGCGCGGCCGCCCCGTCGAACTCGGGCGGCGCGGCGCGGATGCCGGGGCTGCGGCGGCCAGCGGCGATCTCGGCGAGGCGGAAGAACTCGTCGGCGGTGTGGATCAGCGCCTTCGACGGGATGCAGCCGACGTTGAGGCAGGTGCCGCCCGGCCGCTTCGCCTCGACGATCACGGTGTCGAGGCCGAGCTGCCCGGCCCGGATCGCGGCGACATAGCCGCCGGGGCCGGCGCCGACGACCAGCACCTGGCAGGAGATGTCCTTCATCGCCCGTCCCCCATCGGCGCCCTCACAGGAAGATCATCGCCGGCGTCTCCAGGAGCGCCTTGATGCGCTGCACGAAGATGGCGGCGTCCCAGCCGTCGATGACGCGATGATCGAAGCTCGACGACAGGTTCATCATCCGCCGCGGCACGAACCCGTTGCCGTCCCAGTGCGGCCGGACCTGGATGCGGTTGACGCCGACGACGGCGACCTCGGGCGGGTTGACCACCGGCGTCGTCGCGATGCCGCCCAGCGCGCCCAGCGACGAGATGGTGATGGTCGAGCCGGTCAGTTCCGCGCGCGTCGCCGTGCCCGCCTTGGCGGCGTCGCCGAGGCGCTGGATCTCGGCCGCTGAGTTCCACAGGTCGCGCGCCTCGGCATGGCGCAGCACCGGCACGACGAGGCCGCCCGGCGTCTGCGCCGCGATCCCGACATGGACACCGCCGAAGCGCCGGATCACCCCCGCCTCGTCGTCGTAGTGGGCGTTGAGCGCCGGCTGCTCGGCGACCGCGCGGACGATCGCCCGCACCAGGAACGGCAGGATGGTGAGGCGCGGCCGGCCCTCGACCGGCTCGCGGTTGAGGGCCTGGCGCAGGTCCTCCAGCGCCGAGACGTCGACCTCCTCGACATAGGTGATGTGGGCGATGGTCCGCTTGGCGTGCGCCATGCGCTCGGCGATGCGCCGGCGCAGGCCGACGACCTTCACCTCCTCGACCGTCTCGTTCGCGCGGAGGCCCGGGCCGGGCGCGACCTCGGCGCCGCCCGAAAGGAACCGGTCGAGATCGTCGTGGCCCAGGTCGACGCCCGCCTCGAGGGCCCGCCGGCGCACGGCCGGCGATGCCAGCGGCTTCCGCCCGGCGCGGAGCGGCGGCGCCGGCGCTCGCACCGGCGGCGGCTTCGGCTCCGGCGGCGGCTCCGACACCGGCTCCGGCGGCGGCTCGGGGCCGGGGCCGGGTTCCGGGCCGGCGACCGGCGGCGGCGCGTCACCCGCGACATT
>NZ_JAYSFE010000023.1:0-44693 GCF_041913585.1 Allostella sp. | reverse complement strand
GGAGATCGCCGACCGGGTCGCGGTCATGCAGCACGGCCGGGTGGTCGAGGAGGGGCCGGCGGCCGAGGTGCTGGAGCGGCCGCAGCATCCCTACACGCGCCAGCTCATCGCCGCGGTGCCCCCCCTGCGCGCGCCGCCGCCGCGGCCCCTGGCCGAGACGGCGGTGCTGACCATCCGCAACCTCTCCAAGACCTACCGGACGGGCGGCTTCCTCGGCCGCGGCGTCCGCGTCACCCATGCCGTGCGCGACGTCTCGCTCCGGCTGCCCAGCGGCGGCACGCTCGGCATCGTCGGCGAATCGGGGTCGGGCAAATCGACGCTCGCGCGCTGCATCGTCCGGCTGGTCGATCCCGACCAGGGCACGGTCGAGCTCGAAGGGGTCGACATCGCCCACCTGTCGCGGGCCGAACTGCGACGTCAGACCCGGCGCATCCAGATGGTCTTCCAGGACCCGTTCGGCTCGCTCAACCCGCGGCGCCGGGCGGGTGAGCTGGTGGCGCAGGGGCCGATGGTCCACGGCATGCGGCGCGTCGACGCCATGACGCGCGCCCGCGAGCTCTTCCAGCTCGTCGGTCTCGACCCGGCCTCCGTCGGCCGCTTCCCGCACGAGTTCTCCGGCGGGCAGCGCCAGCGCATCGGGCTCGCCCGCGCGCTGGCGCTGGAGCCGCAGGTGCTGGTGGCGGACGAGCCGGTGTCGGCGCTCGACGTCTCGGTCCAGGCGCAGGTGCTGGCGCTGCTCGCGGAACTGCGCCGGCGGCTCGGCATCTCCATCGTCTTCATCACCCATGACCTCCGGGTGGCGGCGCAGATCTGCGACCTGGTGGCGGTGATGAAGGACGGCGAGGTGGTGGAGGAGGGACCGGTCGCCCGCGTCTTCGGCGACCCGCAGCACCCCTACACCCGGGCGCTGCTCGATTCCATTCCGGGCCGGAGCTTCGGCGCCGGCGGCTGATCTCGCCCGGGGGTGGCGGCGAGCGCGACGCCCAGCGTCGCGGCGACGGCGCCCAGGAGGGTCGCGCCGTCGGGCCGCTCGCCCAGCACGAGCCAGCCGGCGAGGGCGGCCGCGGGCGGCACCAGCGCCCCCGACGCCGCGGCGCGGGTGGCACCCAGGTGGCGCACCGCCAGTGCGTAGATGCCGAGCCCGCCGAGCCCGGCGACGAGGCCCTGCATGACGAACTGGAGCGCCACGTCCGCAAGCGGTGCCGTCGCCAGCCGGCCCTCGCCGGCGAGGAGCCAGACCGGACCGACCGCCAGCCCGGACCAGCCGGCGACGACCGCGGCCGAGGTCCAGGGCGCCATCCGGCTCCGCCGGTAGGCGACCGTGTAGACCGCCCACAGGAGGGCGGCGGCGAGGAACAGGAGGTCGCCGCGCCAGGCGCCGTCGCTGCGGTCTGCCAGCGCCGGCAGGCCGATGGCGACGATCCCGACGAGTATCAGGCCGAGGCCGACGAAGCGCCGGGGAACCGGCCGCTCGCCCAGCACCGCCCAGGCCAGCAGCGCCACGAAGAGCGGCATGGTGCCGGGCAGCAGCACCGCCATGTGCGCCGTCGGCGCGAAGGCCGCGCCCGCCATCGCCGCCAGACCGAAGGGCAGCCCGGCCCCCAGCACCATCAGCGCGACGGCGCCGCGCGCCACGCCCGCCGGCAGCAGTCCCGACCGCAGCCAGAGCGGCGCCAGCGCCAGGGCCGGGACGCCGTAGCGGAAGAGGGCGAGGTCGATCGGCGCCAGCGTGGTCGTCGTGCCGAGCCGCGTCGCCACCTGCCAGCCGACCCCGATCAGGACGGACAGGCCGCCGGCCAGGAGGCCGAGGGGCAGGGACGAGGCACGCGACATGGCCCGAGTGATGCCGCGGCCGGCCGGTCGCGGCCAAATGGTGCTTGCGCATGACCGCATGAGCCGGATTCATGACGGATGCGCCGCCTGCCACCCTTCCCCGCGCTCGTCGCCTTCGAGGCCGTGGCCCGGCTCGGCAGCTTCACCCGCGCCGCGGCGGAACTGCACCTGACCCAGAGCGCGGTCAGCCACCGCATCCGGGCGCTGGAGGCGCATTTCGGCACCCGCCTCGTCGACCGGCGCAATCCCGGGCTGTGCCTGACGGCGGCGGGGGAGGCGGTGCTGCCGGACCTCGTCGCGGCGCTCGATCTGCTGGCCCGCGTCGGACGGACGGACGGTCCCCGGCGATTGCGCCTCGGCGCCGGCTCCGCGCTCGCGACCTGGTGGCTCGCGCGCCGCCTGCCGGCCTTCGCGGCAGCCATGCCCGGCATCGCCGTCGACCTCGTGCCCTATGCGAATGCCGCGGAGGCGCAGCGCCTGCCGGTCGACGTCACGATCCGGTGGGTTCCCGCGGCCGAGGCATTCGCGACCGCGACGCAGCGGCCGCTGCCCCGCGAGCAGGTCTTCCCGGTCTGCCATCCCTCGCTGCTGCCCGCCGGCCGGCCGTTCGCCGTGCCCGACGACCTGCGGTCGCTGCCGCTGCTCCACAAGGGGCCCGGCGGCGAGGACGCGCCGCCCGGCCCCGAATGGTCCTGGTCGGCCTGGCTCGACCCGTCCCGCCCGCCGCCGCGCCCGGCCTTCCGCTTCCGCGACATCGGCCAGGCGCTGGCCGCCGCCGCCGACGCGGCCGGCGTGACGCTGGCGCGGACGCTCCTCGTCCGGGATGCCATCGCCGACGGGCGCCTCGCCCGCGCGCTGCCGCCCTCCTGCGACCGGCCGAGCGCGAAGGTGCACGTCATCCGCTGGCCGGCGGCGCTGGCCGGCGATCGCGCGGTCGCGCGACTGTCGGAATGGCTGGCGACGGCAGCGGCCGTCGCGGCGCCCGGCGCGTGGCCGGCCGCTCAGGCCCGGCAGACGTAGGTGACGGTGCGGATGCGGCGTTCCTGCAGGTTGCGCACCTGGTTCCGGGCCATGGCCGGGAAGTCGGCGCCGAGGAAGGTCTGGAACGTCACGGCTGGCGCCTGCTGCCCCGTCCGGTTCGCCAGGGCCTCGAACCAGGCCTGGCTTTCGGCGGTCGAATCCTGGACGTCCGTCACCGTCAGCCCGGCATCGGCCAGCAGCGACCGCATCGCGTCCGGCGTCGCGAGGTGGCTGATCGACGGATCGCGCGCCCAGGGCACCGGATAGTGAATGTCGCCGCCCTCGCCCTGGAGCACGTCGTAGATCGCGAGCCGCCCGCCGGGCTTCAGGACGCGTCGCGCCTCGGCATACATGCGGTCCTTTGCGGCAATGTTCATGGCGACGTGGATCGTCAGCGCCGCATCGAACTCGTGGTCGGGGAACGGCAACCGGGTCGCGTCGCCCTGGCGGAAGGCGACACGGTCGCCGAGGCCGACCCAGCCGCTCAGGATCGCGGCCGTCCGGCAGAATTCGTCCGTCAGGTCGATGCCGGTGACGCGACAGCCGAAGGCCTCCGCGATCGTGCGCGCCGGCCCGCCGAGGCCGCTGCCGATGTCGAGGACGTGGCTGGCGGAATCGAGCCCGAGAGCGGCGCCCAGTTCCAGGGTGGCCTTGCGGCCCCGGATGTGGAACTCGTCGACGGTCGCGAGGTCCGCCGTCGTCAATGCCGCGATGTCCTTGCCGGCGTCCCGCAGCCGTGCCGCGATGGCGGCCGCGAGGTCGTTGCTGCCTGCGTAGTGGTCTGCGACCGCTTCCGCCATGACCCACCCCCGGTAGGACCCGTCGACAACCGGAAACCCTATCGGAAGACGTGAGACAGCGCCAGCCGCGACGCCCCGCGAACGATCCGCCCGCCTACCGCACGGCCAGCAGCGCCTCCGCCACCTCGGCGAAGCCATGGCCGCCCTCGCCGGCGGTGACGTAGGCGGGCGGCTTCGTCAGCTGGTCCCGGAACCGGAGCACGTTGGCGACGCCGACGGCGTTCGGGAAATGGCCGAACATGGTCTGGTCGTTGGGGGAATCGCCGACGAAGACGAACGGCGCCGGGTCGGCGTCGACGTCCTGGCCCAGCACCTCGGCGACGCAACGGCGGGCCATGCCGAGCTTGCTGAAGTCGCCGAACCACATGTTGACATGGATCGACGAGACCTTGGCGGTCGCGCCTTCGGCCTCCGCGATGGCGACGATGCGGCGGACCTCGGGATCGGGCAGGGGCGCCACGTCCTCGCACCAGTCGATGGCGATGTCGGCGGCGCGGAACGGCTGGTCCGAGGCGATGCCGGTGCCGGGAACCTCGGCCAGGATGCGGCGGGCGATGCGCCACAGCCGCTCGTGGTCGGCGCGGCGCTGCGCCTCCTCCACCCACCAGCGGCGGACGAAGCGCCGGCCGCCCTCGTCGTGGCGGAACCAGAAGGCGCCGTTCTCGCCGACGACGGCGGCCACCGGCCACTGCCGGGCGATGAGGTCGCACCAGCCGGCGGGCCGTCCGGTCACCGGGATGACGGCAATGCCGGCCCCGGCCAGCCGCTCCATGGCCGAATAGGCGACCGCCTGGAGCCGCCCGTCCTTGGTCAGCGTGTCGTCGATGTCGGTGAGGACGCAGCGGACCCGGCGGCGGTCGGCCGCGGGGAAGGCGGCGAGCGGGATCATTTCACGAACATCTCGTAGAGGGTCAGGCCGATCTCGAAGACGATCAGGATGACGATGTACCACTCGACCCGCAGCGAGCGGTCCTGCTGGTCGAGGTCGACCAGCGTCGCCAGCGTCCGCGACACGAGGTCGAGCTTGCGGTCGAGCGCCACGGACCGGTCGCGCAGCTCGTACTCGTCGGCGAGGCGGGTGTGGACGCGCTCCAGGTCGGGATGGTCCCACAGCACGTCCGGCTTCTCGGTGACTTCGGCGCGGCCGACCATCTGGTGCAGGGTCATCAGCACGTCGCCGACCTGCCGCAGCAGCGCGCGGCCGCGCGCCTTGCGCCGGCCGTGCCGCTGCAGTTCGCGGGCGAGCGGCTCGATACCGTCGAAGACGCCGGCGAGCCGCCGCTCGTAGTGGGCGAGCAGCACCGACTTGGCGAGCACGTCGGCCACCACCTGGAGGCGGGCGAGCGACAGGTCGGGCAGCAGCAGCGTCCCGTCCGGCAGGATCGGCTCGGGCGCACCGGGGGCGAGCCGGATGCGGATGCGCTCCTCCTCCGGCAGCGGCAGCGGGTCGGGAACCAGCGGCGCGAGGTCGGCCAGGAAGGGCGCCTCGTCCTGCGGCGACACCCCGAACAGCACGACCGCGCCATAGCGGAAGACGATCGCCTGCCCGCTGCCGACGCCCATCACCACCGGGGTCGCGGTGAGGGGGCGCTCGGGCTCCCGGCGGCGGCTGTCGATGCGCTCGCCGAGGAGGAGCGCTCGGACGGGAAGGTCGGTCACGCCGCCTCGAACAGCCCCGCCGCGCCCATGCCGCCGCCGACGCACATGGTGACGACGAGCCAGCGCGCCTTGCGTCGCTTCGCCTCGATGAGACCGGTGCCGACCATGCGCGCGCCCGACATGCCGTAGGGGTGGCCGATCGAGATCGAGCCGCCATTGACGTTGAGGCGCTCCATCGGGATGCCGAGCCGGTCGCGGCAATAGAGGACCTGCACGGCGAAGGCCTCGTTCAGTTCCCAGAGGTCGATGTCGTCGACCTTGAGGCCGTGCCGCTCGAGCAGCTTCGGCACGGCGAAGACGGGGCCGATCCCCATCTCGTCCGGCTCGCAGCCGGCGACGACGAGGCCGCGGAAGAAGCCGAGCGGCTGCAGGCCGCGCTTCTCGGCCAGCCTCGCGTCCATGACGACGGCCGCCGACGCGCCGTCCGAAAGCTGGCTGGCGTTGCCCGCCGTGATCCGGCCCTCCTCGTTGAACACGGGCTTCAGCCCGGCGAGGCCGGCGAGGCTGGTGTCGGGCCGGTTGCCCTCGTCGCGCGACAGCGTCACCGGCTCGTCCCACTTGCGCTCGGTGCCCTTCTCGACCTTCTCCATCACGGTCGAGATGGCCACGATCTCGTCGTCCAGACGGCCGGCCTGCTGGGCGGCGGCGGTGCGGCGCTGGCTCTCCAGCGCGTATTCGTCCTGCGCATCCCGGCTGATGCCGTAGCGCTTGCCGACGATCTCCGCCGTCTCGATCATCGACATGAAGAGCTCGGGCTTGTGCCGCATGACCCATTCGTCGCGCAGCCACGCCTTGTTCATGTTGGGCTGCACGAGGCTGATCGATTCGACGCCGCCGCCGACCATGACCGGCGCCCCGTCGACGACGACGCGCTGGGCCGCGATCGCGATCGCCTGCAGGCCGGAGGAGCAGAAGCGGTTGACCGTCATGCCGGCGGTCGTCACCGGCAGGCCGGCGCGGATGGCGGCATTGCGGGCGATGTTGAAGCCGGTCGCGCCCTCCGGGAAGCCGCAGCCCATCACCACGTCCTCGACCTCGGCTGGGTCGATGCCGGCGCGCGCGACCGCGTGCCGGACGACATGGCCCGAGAGTTCGGTGCCGTGGGTCTTGTTGAAGGCGCCGCGGAAGGCCTTGCCGATCGGCGTGCGGGCGGTGGAGACGATGACGGCTTCGCGGGCCATGGGCGTGTTTCCCCGGGATGGTTCGGTTGCGTGGTTGGTAGGCCGGCCGCCGGGCCGCCGCAAGCGCCTCAGCCGGCCTTCAGGCTGGCGAAGCCCCGGCCGGCCTCGGCGAGGCGGACGATCAGCGGCGAGGGCGTCCAGAACCGCCCCTGCTCGGATTCGAGCCGCAGCAGCTGCGCCAGGACCTCCGGCAGGCCGATCTGGTCGGCATGGAACATCGGCCCGCCCTTGTAGGCGGGGAAGCCGTAGCCGTAGACCCAGATGACGTCGATGTCGCCCGGCCGCAGCGCCAGCCCCTCGTCGAGGATGCGGGCGCCCTCGTTGACGAGCGGCAGCAGGCAGCGGCGCACGATCTCGTCGGCCGCGATCGCCCGCCGGCGGATGCCGATGCGGGCCGAATTCTCGACGATCATCGCCTCGACGGCGGCGTCGGGATGGGGGGTGCGGTCGCCCGGCTCGTAGCGGTACCAGCCCGCCGCCGTCTTCTGGCCGAAGCGGCCGGCTTCGCACAGGAGGTCGGGCAGGGCGGAGCGGCGAAGGTCGGTCGGCGGCGGCTTCGTCTTCTCGCGATGCTTGCGGATGCGCCATTCGACGTCGTTGCCGGCGAGGTCCATCATCGCGAACGGCCCCATGGCGAAGCCGAAGTCGTAGAGGGCCTTGTCGACGTCCTGCGGCAGGCAGCCCTCCTCGAGCAGGAACAGCGCCTGCTGCATGTAGCCCGCCAGCATGCGGTTGCCGACGAAGCCGTCGCAGACGCCGACCAGCACCGCCACCTTCTTCAGGGGCTTGGCCAGCGCCATGGTGGAGGCGACGGTCGGCTTGTCGGTCTTGGCGCCGCGGACCACCTCCAGCAGCTTCATGACGTTGGCCGGGCTGAAGAAGTGGGTGCCGATGACCGCCTCGGGCCGCTTCGTCACCGCCGCGATCTCGTCGACGTCGAGCGTCGAGGTGTTGGTGGCGAGGATCGCGCCGGGCCTGACGATGGCGTCGAGGCGGCGGAAGAGGTCCTTCTTGACCGCCATGTCCTCGAACACCGCCTCGATGACGATGTCGGCGTCGGCGACGGCGGCGAGTTCGAGGGTGCCGGAGACGAGGCCCATCGCCTTGTCCATCGCCGCCTGCGACAGCCGACCCGAGGCGACGGTGCGGCCATAGTTGGCGCGCATGGTGCCGATGCCGCGGTCGAGCGCCTCCTGGCCCGTCTCGACCAGCGTCACCGGGATGCCGGCATTGGCGAAGGTCATGGCGATGCCGCCGCCCATGGTGCCGGCGCCGATGACGGCCGCCTTGGCGACGGCACGGACCGGCGTCTCCTTCGGCACGTCCGGGATCTTGGCCACCTCGCGCTCGGCGAAGAAGAAGTGGCGGAGCGCCTTCGACTGCGGCGAGGCGAGGCATTCCTCGAAGAGCTCGCGCTCGCGCTTCAGGCCCTGGTCGACCGGGAGGGTGGCGGCCGCCTCGACGCAGTCGATGCAGCGCCAGGGTGCGACCTGGCCGCGGCCGCTCTTGGCGATCGACCGGCGCAGGTCGGCGAAGAAGCCGTCGGGCACCGCCAGCTTGTCGTCCATGTTCCGGACGAGGCGGAGCGGGCGGCCCTCCGCCACCACCTGGCGGGCGAAGGCGGCGCCGGCCTCGGCGAGGTCGCCCTCGACCAGGGCGTCGACGATGCCGAGGGCCAGCGCCTTCTCGGCCGGCACGAAGTCGCCGGACACGATCAGCTTCGCCGCCGGCTCGACGCCGATCAGGCGGGGCAGGCGCTGGGTGCCGCCGGCCCCGGGCAGGATGCCGAGCTTGACCTCCGGCAGGCCGTACTGCGAGCCGCGGACGCCGACCCGCCAGTGGCAGGCGAGCGCCACCTCGAGCCCGCCGCCGAGCGCGGTGCCGTGGATCGCCGCCACCACCGGCTTGGGCGAGGCCTCGAGCGCGGCGATGAGGTCGAAGATCGTCTTCGCGCCGGCCGGCCGCGGCTTGCCGAACTCGCGGATGTCGGCCCCGGCGATGAAGGTGCGGCCTGCGCCCAGCAGCACGAAGGCGCCGACCGCCGGGTCGGCCGCGCCCGCCGCCAGGGCCGCCATGATGCCGTCCGGTACGCCGACCGACAGCGCGTTCACGGGCGGATTGTCGACGGCGATGACGGCGACGCCGTCCCGGATCTCGACGCGGACGAGGGAGGACATGGTCGGCATCCCGGCTGGCTGGAGGTGCTGGAAGGCCGCAACCTTAGTGTCCCCCGTCGGGTGGAGGCAATGCGGCGGGTCATGCGGCCCGAAACCTGCGATACCAGGAGCAACCCGGCGGCCGCTCCCGCGTTCACGCAGGAACGTCCGACGCAACCATCGCGAAAGGGTCCCCGATGCGCATCCGGCTCGGCTGCGAGATGACCTACGATCTGCCGCAGCCGACGCCGATGATCGCGCTGCTGAACGTCCATCGCAGCCGGGCGGCGGCGCTGGAGGGACCGGACGACCTCACGACCTCGCCGCGGGTGGCGGTCGGCTACTACCGCGACGGCTTCGACAACCGCTGCGCCCGCTGGGTGGCGCCGGCCGGCCGGTTCTCGCTCGCGGTCGACTGCGTCATCCGCGACGCCGGCACTCCCGATCCGGCATTTCCCGACGCGCGCCAGCATGCGGTCGAGGATCTGCCGTCGGACACGTTGGTCTTTCTCCTGGGCAGCCGCTACTGCGAGACCGACCGCCTTTCGGAGGAGGCTTGGCGCCTCTTCGGCGACACGGCACCGGGATGGGCCCGCGTGCAAGCCATCTGCGATCGGGTGCATCGCCACATCGCCTTCGGCTACCAGCATTCGCGCCCGACCCGGACGGCGGCCGAGGCCTGGGCCGAGCGCGTCGGGGTATGCCGCGACTATGCGCACCTGGCGACCGCCTTCTGCCGCGCCATGAACATCCCGACCCGCTACTGCACGGGCTACATCACCGACATCGGCCTGCCGCCGCCCTATGCGCCGATGGATTTCGCGGCCTGGATCGAGGTTTATCTCGGCGGCGATTGGCGTGCCTTCGACCCGCGCAACAACGCGCCCCGTATCGGCCGCATCAAGATCGCCCACGGCCGCGATGCGGCCGACGTGCCGCTGACCCACACCTTCGGACCCAACACCCTGGTCGGCTTCCGGGTCTGGGCGGAAGAGGCGTAGCCGCCCGGGCCTAGCAGAGCTGGGTGGCCAGCCGCGGCTGCTCCAGCATCTCTTCGAAGCGGACCGGGTGCCCGAATCGGTAGCCCTGGAAGACGTGGCAGTTGATGGCGCGCAGGAGGCGGAACTGCTCGTCCGTCTCCACCCCCTCGGCGCAGACCTGGATGCCGAGCCGCCGGCCGAGCTCGACGATCGCCTCGACGACCAGCCGCTCCTTCTCGGCCGCGGGGCCGTCGATGCGGGTCGTGAAGCTGCGGTCGATCTTGAGCTCCGCGACCTCCAGGTTGGCGAGGTAGGAGAGCGACGAATAGCCGGTGCCGAAATCGTCGATCGCGCAGCGCACGCCGAGCTCGCGCAGCGCCTGGACGATCTGCCGCGCCTCCCCGACGTCGCGCAGCAGCAGCGATTCGGTGATCTCGATCTTGAGGCACCGCGGGTCGACGCCGGCCCGCGCGAGGCGGTCCGCCACCGCGGCAACGAAGTCGTCCTGGTAGAATTGCCGGGCGCTGACGTTGACGGAGAGCGTCAGGTCCGCGGTCTCGGCTCGGGAACCCCATTCGCGCAGCCGCTCGCAGACCTGGTCCAGCACCCAGTTTCCGATCGGCACGATCAACCCCGTCTCTTCGGCCAGCCCGATGAACCGGTCGGGCGAGATCAGGCCGTCGCGCGGATGCAGCCAGCGGATCAGCGCCTCGGCGCCGACGACGCAGCCGTCGCGATCGACCTGCCGCTGGTAGTGGAGCACGAACTGACTGCGCGTGATCGCCTCGTGGAGATCGCGCTCCAGGATGCGGCGGGTCTCCATGACCTCGCGCATCGCCGCGTCGAACCGGCGGACCGTGTTCCCGCCGGCGCGCTTGGCGTTGTACATCGCGAAATCGGCGCGTCGGACGATCTCGTCGGCGTCGAGCCGTTCGGGGCCGCCGAAGAGACAGATGCCGATGCTGGCCGAATTCGAGGGGCCGCTCTCGGGCGAGCCCCGGGTCCGCATCCGCACCTTCTCCAGCAGGCCACGCCCGAACTGTTCGGCCCGGGCGGCGGCCTCGGCGGCGTTCTGGCCGAGATTTTCGATCGCGACCACGAATTCGTCGCCGCCCAGGCGCGCCAGCATGTCGTGCGGTCCGGTGGCGGCGGCGAGCCGGCGCGCGATCACCTGCAGCAGTTCGTCGCCGGCATCGTGTCCGCGCAGGTCGTTCAGGAGCTTGAAGCGGTCGAGGTCGACGAAGAAGAGGGCGCCGAACTGGCGCCGCTCGGCCATGCGCTCGGCGCTGGCCTCCAGCCGCTCGTAGAACTGCCGGCGGTTCGGGAGGTCCGTCAGGCTGTCGTGGAACGCCAGGCGCCGGACCGTCTCCTCCGCCCGCCGCTGGTCGGTCACGTCCATGACGAAGCCGTCCCAGTCGACGGTGCCGTCGGCATCGGCCTTGGGCAGCGAGTTGCCCATCAGCCAGCGCTCGTGGCCCTCCGGCGTGAAGATCCGGAAGCGGCTCTGCCACGGCGCCAGCGTGCGGGCCGATTCCTCGATCGACTGGATCAGCCGCTCGCGGTCGTCGGGATGGATGGAGGCGAAGACGGGCGCGGCGTCCTCGGCCACCTGCTCCGGCCGCACGCCGAGCACGGCGCGGATCGCCTCGCTCGCATAGGGCATGGTGTAGCGGCCGTCGGGATGGCGGCGGAACTGGTAGACGACGCCCGGCACGCGCTCGGCGATCGTGCGCAGCCGTTCGTCGAGCCGCGACGCCTCGACCGTGGCCGCGCGGGCCAGCGCGGCGGCGTCGGCGACGCGGCGGCGCAACTGCGTCGAGAGCAGCGACACGAGCAGGATCAGGCCGGTCGCCACTGCCGTACCGCCGGCGAGCACCGAGCGGTCGAGGCCGGCCGCGGCCGGGCGATGCCCGTCCAGCGGCAGGTACACGGCCGCCGCCATCGCCGCGTAGTGCATGGCGGAGGTCGCGAGCCCGAGGGCGAGGGCGCTGAACAGCGTCACCAGGCGCGGCGACGCGATCACGCGGTGGAGCAGCGCCCGGGCGGAGATCGCCACCGTCCCCATGACGATCGCGATCGCGACCGAAGCGAAGAACAGCCCCGGTTCGTAATACATGTGGGCCGGCACGATCATGCCGCTCATGCCGAGATAGTGCATGGCGGCGATGCCGAGGCCCATGACGACGCCGCCGGCCAGCGCCGGCCACATCTCCATGTGGATGCGGCGCAGGAAGGCGAGCGCGACCGCCGCGGCCGCGACCGCCGGCAGCAGCGACAGGACCGTCAGGTCGAGGCGGTAGGCGATGGGCACCGGCAGCGCGAACGCCAGCATCCCGACGAAATGCATGGCCCAGACGCCGGCACCGAGCGCGAACGCCGCCAGGGCGTGCCAGAGGCGGCCAAGCCCGCGCGAACCAGCGGCGCCGATGAGATGGACGTGCTGCAGCCCGACATAGGCGGCGACGACCGAGATCGCGATCGACAGCAGCACGAGGGTCGGGGAGTAGCTGCCGGTCAGGGCGCCCCCGAGGTCGATGCCGGGTCGCAGGAACTGGATCGCGTGCATGGCCCGCGCGTGCGCCCGCCCTCGCGGCGGGGACGGGACCCGCTCCGGATGCCGCCGCACATCCGGAAGGGTTCGGCAGACCTGCGGCGATTGTGCGGGTGGTTTCGGCGGTTCCGCAAGAGCGCGGTCGTGGCCCCCGGCGAGGCGCTCGTCAGACGAGCGGCGGGCTCAGAACCCAGACGACCTCGGTCGGGCCGTCGCCGGCGTTGGCATAGCGGTGCGGGACGCTGGAGGCGAAGCGGAAGCTGTCCCCCTGGTTCAGCAGGAACTCCTGGTCGCCGTGCCAGAGGCGTAGCGTCCCGGTCATGACCAGCCCGGCCTCCTCGCCCCGGTGCTTGTGCGCCTCGCCCGAGGTGAAGCCGGGCTCCAGCGTCATCATCAGGAGCTGGATGTCGCCCGACAGGTCCGGCGTCAGCAGGTCCATCGCCACGAGGTCGGCGTTGGTGCCGACGGTCGGCAGCCGGAGCTGGCGGCGGTCCTCGCGCCGCACGACCATCTTCAGTTCGGCCTCGGGCCGGCCCGAGTCGGCATGGAAGAACCAAGCGACTGGCACGTCGAGCGCGTCTGCCAGCTTGCGCAGCGAGCGGATCGAGGGTGAGGCGAGGCCGCGCTCGATCTGGCTCACCATGCCGATCGACAGCCCGGCCGACTGGCCGACCTGGGCCAGCGACAGGCCCTTCGCCTTGCGCAGCGAGCGGAGCTGGGTGCCGAGCCAGAGGTCGGCGACCTTGCCTTTTCCGCGTGCCGCCGCCGGCTCGCGCGGGTCCTCGCCGATCGCCGGCGTCGGGCGAGGGCCAGCGGGTGCGCGCGTCGCGCTCACGGTCCGGGCGGTGCTGCTGCGGCTCATGGCATCCTCCGTTCGGGGTGTCGCGTCACGCAGTTAAAAAATCTCATATCGATTTTTAACAGGATTGTCGTCTGCCCCCAAGGCATGCCAGGATGAATTTCCCGGAACTGAGGTGCGGCAGGGTTGGGCATGGTCGACAGCGTGCAAGGCGGCGTCCAGGTCGGTGTGGATATCGGCGGAACTTTCACCGATGTCGTGTGCCGTTCCTCCGACGGAACGGTGCGGTTCGTCAAGCTCCCCACCACCCGCAAGGACGAGAGCCAAGCGGTGCTGCAGTCGGTTGCCCTGATGGCCGCCGACTGGGGCATTCCGGCCGCCGACATCGCCCGCTTCGCCCACGGGACCACCGTCGCCACCAACGCCGTGCTGGAGCGCAAGGGCGCGCGCATCGGCCTCATCACCACGGCGGGCTTCCGCGACGTGCTCGAGGTCGGGCGCCAGATGCGCCACCAGATGTACAGCGTCGTCCTCGACGGCGAGACCCCGGTGTTCCTGGCGCCCGGCGCGCGGCGCAAGGAAGCGCGCGAGCGGGTCGCCGCCGACGGCACCGTGCTGGTGCCGCTCGACGAGGACGACGTGCGCCGTGCTGCCGCCGAACTGGTGGCCGACGGCGTCGAGGCGATCGCCATCTGCTTCCTCTTCTCCTTCCGCAACCCTGCCCACGAGGCGCGGGCGGCCGAGATCGTGCGCGCGGCCCATCCGGGGTTGAAGGTCGCGGTGTCCCACGAGGTGGATCCGGCCTTCCGCGAGTACGAGCGCACCGTCGTCACCGCCTTCGACGCCTATGTGAAGCCGGTCATCGACCGCTACGTGGCGCGGCTGGAGACGGGGCTGGAGCGGGCGGGCGTGCCGGCGCCGCTCCAGGTCATGCAGTCGCGCGGCGGCCTCATGGTGTCCGAGGTCGCCCGGCAGCGGCCGGTGCGGCTCTTCCTTTCCGGCCCGGCGGCGGGGGTCATCGGCGCCCGCATGGCCGGTGCGGCGGCCGGCATCGAGGATCTCATCACCGTCGACATCGGCGGCACGAGTTGCGACATCGCGCTGATCGACAAGGGGCGCGCCCTGGTGCGCTCCGAGGGCGTGATCGACGGCTATCCCGTGCGCGTCGCCATGGTCGACGTCAACTCGATCGGCTCGGGCGGCGGCAGCATCGCCTGGATCGACCGCGGCGGCGGCCTGCGGGTCGGCCCGCAGTCGGCGGGCTCCGAGCCGGGACCGGCCTGCTACGGCCGGGGCGGCGAAAAGCCGACGGTGACCGACGCCTCGATCGTGCTCGGCTACCTCAACCCCGACTATTTCGCCGGCGGCGCCCTCAAGCTTCGGCCCGACCTCGCCGAGAAGGCGATCCGGGACCACATCGCCGGCCCGCTCGGCATGACGCTGGAGCAGGCGGCGCTCGGCATCCACCGCGTCCTCAACGCCCAGATGGCCGAGGGCATCCGGCTCGTCTCGATCCGCCAGGGGCTCGACCCGCGGCGCTTCGCCCTGATGCCGCTCGGCGGCGGCGGTGCGGTGCATGCGACGGCACTCGCCCGCGACCTCGCGATCCGGCGGGTGCTGGTGCCGCGCCACCCCGGCATCCTGTCGGCCGCCGGCCTGCTGGCGGCGCCGGTCGAGCACGAGATGGCGACCGCCTTCGGGCGCACGCTCTCCGAGACCACGCCCGCGGACATCCGTGCGGTCCTCGACGGGCTCGACGCCGGCTGCCGCGACCTGATGGCGCTGGAGCGGCTCGACGGCGCGGCGGTCACCGTGCGCTATGCCGCCGACGTGTGCTACGTCGGCCAGTCCTACACGCTGGAGATCCCGCTCCGCATGGACGACCCGGCGCCGCTCGACCGGCTCTACGACGACTTCCTCGTCGACCACGACCGCGTCTACGGCCATGCGACGCGCATTCCCGCGCGCATCGTCAATCTGCGCGCCGTCCACCAGGCGGGCGGCGGCGACTTCAGCGAGGCCCCTCCCGTCGCCACCGGTGGCTCGCCCGAGAAGGGGACCCGGCGGCTGCTCGTCGCCGAACTCTCCGGGCCGGTCGACGCCAAGGTCTACGACCGCGCCGCGATGCCGCCCGGCTTCACCTTCGCCGGCCCGGCCATCGTCGAGCAGGCCGATACCACGACCCTCGTCGAACCCGGCTGGCATGGCGCGATCGACGCCGGCGGGTCCATGATCCTCACCCACCAGGACGCCTGATCCGAACGGAGCCCGGTCATGACCAACCCGAGCCAGCCCCTGTCCCAGCCCTTGGCCCAGCTCGACCCGATCACGGTCGAGGTCGTCCGCCACAAGCTCGACGGCATCGCCAACGAGATGGAATCGACGCTGCTGCGCAGTTCCTTCTCGCCGATCGTGAAGGAGGGCATGGACGCCTCGGCCAGCCTCTTCACCGTCGCCGGCGAGACCCTGTCGCAGGCCTGCGCGGTGCCGATCCACCTGGCGACGCTGATCCCGATCGTCGAGCGCCTGCTGGTCGAGTTCCCGCTCGCCGAGATGAAGGAGGGCGACGTCTTCGTGATGAACGACCCCTATCTCGGCGGCACCCACCTGCCGGACATCGCGATCGTGGTGCCGGTCATGTATCGCGGCCGGCCGATCGCGCTGTCGGCGACCATGACCCACCACCAGGACGTGGGCGGGATGACGCCGGGCTCGATCCCGACCAACGCCACCGAGATCTTCCAGGAAGGCATCCGCATCCCGCCCCTCAAGCTGCGGGACGCCGGCGTCATGAACGACACGCTGGTCAAGATGCTGCGCCTCAACGTCCGCATCCCGGACGTGCTGATGGGCGACCTCAACGCCCAGATCGCCGCCTGCACCATCGGCGCCCGCCGCATCGCAGCGCTGGCCGACGCCTACGGCGACAACCTGCTGGCGACGATCTTCCAGGAGCTGCTGGAGAAGTCCGAGGCGATGACGCGCGAGGCGCTGCGGGCGATCCCCGACGGCACCTACCGCTATGTCGACCACATGGACAATGACGGGATCGAACTCGACCGCCGCATCCGCGTCGAGGTCGCGGTGACGGTGAAGGACGGCGCGATCCATTGCGACTTCACCGGCACCAGCCGGCAGCTCAAGGGGCCGTTCAACGTCGTGCGCTCGGGCTCCCAGGCCGCCGCCTACTTCGCCGTGCGCGCCCTGACCGATCCCAGCATCCCGACCAATGCCGGCTGCTTCCGCCCGGTGTCGCTGCACCTGCCGGAGGGGACGCTGGTCAATCCGAAGGAGCCGGCACCGGTCGGCTCGCGGACGGCGACCATCAAGCGCATCGCCGGCTGCATCATCGGCGCCTTCCAGAAGGCCCTGCCGGAGCGGGTGCCGGCCGATTCCGGCGGCGAACTGCTGACGCTGGCCTTCGGCGGCCGCAAGCCCGACGGCTCGGGCAACTTCGTCGTCGGCGAACTGATCGCCGGCGGCAGCGGCGCGGCGATGCGCTCGGACGGCGTCGACGTCGTCGAGACGGACGCCTCCAACTGCATGAACCTGCCGGCCGAGGCGCTCGAGATGGAGGCGCCGGTGCGCGTCCGCCAGGTCGCGCTGCGGCGCGATTCGGGCGGTGCCGGCCGGCGCCGCGGCGGGCTCGGCCTCGTCAAGGAATTCGAGATGCTGGAGGTCGAAGCGACGCTCACCCATCGCGGCGAGCGCCACTTCTGCCCGGCGGCGGGGGCCCAGGGCGGACTGGCCGGCGCGCCGGCGCGGTCGGTCATCCTGCGCGCCGACGGCAGCGAGGAGGTGGTGCCGTCGAAGTTGGTGACGGTGCTGAAGCCGGGCGACCGGCTGTTGGTGGAGACGGCCGGCGGCGGCGGCTATGGCCATCCCGGCGAGCGCGAGCGCGATCTGGTCGCGGCCGACATCGCCGACGGCAAGGTCAGCGCGGAGGAGGCGGCCCGCCTCTACGGTACGGCCGCGGAGTAGGCGACGGCGGCGGGACCGCCGAACCGAACGACAGGAGCAGGCGATGGGGAAGTCAGCATTGCGTGGCGCGGCCGTCGGTGCGGCTGCGATCGTGGCGGCCCTGGCAGGGGTTGCCGGCGTCCCGGCCGAGGTCTCGGCCCAGACGACCTGGAAGATGCACATCGTCTGGGTCCCGGCGCGACCGGAGGCCCAGGCCTACAAGCGCTTCGCCGACATGGTGAACGAGAAGGCGGCGGGCAAGCTCAAGATCGACCTCCACCAGGGCGGCACGCTCGGCGTCAAGGACGTCGACATGCTGCGCATCCTGCCGGCCGGCAACGTCATCCAGATCGCCGGGCTCTATCCCGGCTACATGACGCGCGACGTGCCGGAATATGCCTCGACCCTGCCGCCCGGCGTCGTCAAGGAGCCGGCGAAGCTGGTCGACGGCCTGCCGGCCCTGACCAAGATCTACGAGGAGACCTACAAGAAGTGGGGCATCGAGCTGCTCGGGTACGTCATGCACCCGACGCGCGACACCCACATCCTGTGCAAGGAGCCGGTGGCGTCGCTGGCCGACCTGAAGAGCAAGAAGCTGCGGGTGTGGGAGAAGTTCCACGTCGACACCTTCGCCTCGCTCGGCGTCTCGGCGCAGATCGTCGGCCAGAACGACCTCTACGTCGCCATGAAGACGGGCGTCGTCGACTGCGCGGTCTATCCGATCGGCTTCGCGACGACGGTGTCGCTGCAGGAGGTGGCGCCGAACGCCAGCTACCTCTTCCCCTACGTGCTGCACCCGCTGCACATCATCGTCTCGAAGAAGGCCTATGACGCGCTGCCGGCCGACGTCCGCAAGATCGTCGCCGACGCCGCGCAGCAGACCCAGCAGGAGACCATCAAGTCCTACCTGTCGGGCAACTACGACCGCGAGGCCGCCAAGCTCTTCGTCGAGAAGGGCGGCAAGGAACTGCCGAACTTCTCCGACGCCGACCAGGCCGCCTTCACCAAGGCCGCCCGGGAGATCTGGGAGAAGACGGCCAAGAGCCTCGGCGCCAAGGCGAGCGAGAACTACGATGCGGTCCTGAAGGGGCTCGGCGGCTGACGTCGCCGGCACGATCGGGGTAGCGAGCGGCAGACCCCGGCCCGGAAGGGTCGGGGTCTGCCATATCCGGCAGGGGACGGGGCATGGACGGCGTGTGGCGAGGGCTCGACCGGTTGTTCACCGGCCTGCTGTGGCTGGCGGTGGTGGCGGGGATGCTGATGACGACCTTCGTCGTGCTGGCGTCGGTCATGCGCTACTTCGTCGGCAGCCCATTCCGCTTCACCGAGGAACTGGTCGGGCTGCTCTTCGTCGGACTGGCCTTCCTCGGCCTGCCCTGGACGACGATGCGCAACCGCCACCTGCGCATCACGCTGATCCCCGACATGCTGCCGCCGGCGGTCCGGCGGCTGACCGATCTCCTCGGCATGGCGCTGGTCCTCGTCTTCCTCGTCGTCTTCGCCTGGCAGTCCTGGGAGTTCGCATCGTTCTCGCTGATGCTGAACGCACGCTCGGACATGGGCGGCATCCCGCTCTTCCCGTGGATGGTCCTTCTGCCCTCGATGTGCGCGGCCGCTGCCGTCGGGGTGGTCGTCCGCCGGCTCCATGGCGGGGCTGAGGACGACGACGCCGGCCCGGGGGTCTGAGCGCCATGTTCTGGCTCTATTTCGCGGGCGGCCTCGGCGTCACCGCGCTGACCGGCCTGCCGATCGGCATCGGCCTCGGCCTCACCGGCCTGGCGATCCTGCATTTCGAGGCGGGCGGCGCCACCTCGCTGGCGGTCACCGCGGTCTGGAACGTGCTGACCGACTTCACGCTGAGTTCGGTGCCGCTCTTCATGTTCATGGGCGACCTGATGATGGAGAGCGGCCTCAGCCGCCGTCTCTACTCCGGGCTTGCCCCCCTGTTCCACCGCGTGCCGGGGCGGCTGCTGCACTCCAACATCGCGGTCTGTGCGATGTTCGGGGCGGTCGCCGGGACGAGCACCTCGACCGCGGCCGCCGTCGGCACCGTCGCCTATCCGGAACTGACGCGCCGCGGCTACGACCGCCCGGCCGTCGTCGCCTCGCTCGCCGCCGGCGGCACGCTCGGGCTGCTCATCCCGCCCAGCCTGTCGCTCCTCCTCTACGGCGCCACCCAGCAGGTCTCGATCGGCCGCCTCTTCCTCGCCGGCATCATCCCCGGGCTGATGATGGCGGCGCTGTTCATGGCCTGGATCTACATCAGCGCGAAGCGAAACCCGCGCCTGACGCCGAACGACGGCGAGCGTCCGACGCTCCGCGAACAGCTTCTCGGCCTGCTCGGCACCTGGCCGCTGGTCGTGCTGGTGTTCGCCTGCCTCGGCACCGTCTTCCTCGGCTGGGCGACGCCGACCGAGGCGGCCGGGCTCGGCGTGGCGGCGGCGATCATCGTCGGCTTCCTCTTCGGCGACCTCACCCTGCGCAAGACGTGGGACGCCTTCCTCAACTCCACGATCGTCTTCGGCTCGATCGTGCTCGTCATCATCGGTTCGCTGATCCTGTCGCAGGCGGTCAGCATCCTCGGGCTGCCCGGCCAGGTCATGCAGTCCGTCGTCGATCTCGGCGTCTCGAAATACTGGGTGCTGGTCCTCGTCGTCGTGGTCTACCTGATCCTCGGCTGCTTCTTCGACGGCGTGTCGCTGATGCTGCTGACGATCCCGCTCGCCTACCCGGTGATGACCGGCATGGGCTTCGACCCGATCTGGCTCGGCGTCGTCATCACCATCCTGATCGAGGTCGGGATGCTGACCCCGCCCGTCGGGATGAACCTCTTCGTGCTCACCGCCATCACCAAGCACGAGGTCTCGCTGGGCCAGGCGGCCCAGGCGGCCATTCCCTACTGGCTGCTGCTGCTGGGGGGCGTGCTCATCCTCACCCTCTTTCCGGCGATCGCGCTGTGGCTGCCGGGGATGATGGGCTGAGGAGGCGCGGCGCCAGCAGGAACCAGAGGAAGGCCGCGGCCTGCAGCGCCAGGAGCGCGGCGAAGGCGACGCGGTAGCCGGCCGGGTCGTAGCCGCCGGCCGCCGTCTGCGGCCACAGTCCGATGACCCCGCCGATGGCGTACTGCAGCAGGAAGGCGCCGGTGCCGGAGAGAACGTTCATGCCGGTGTTGGCGCGGCCGGCGAAGGCGGGGCCGAAATGCTGCGACAGGGCGGCATAGGTCAGCGTGATGACGTTGAAGGTGGCGCCGAAGACGGCCCACAGCACCGCCGAGCCGCCGATCCACTCCAGCACGATGCCGAGTTCGGCCAGCATGAAGAGCACGGCGGCGCCGCCGGCGACCGCCAGCGTGCCGATGCCGTGGCGGCGCAGCGCCTCGGCGACGACCCCGCCCAGCGCCGAGCCGATGGAGAGCGCCAGCGCCATCACCATGAGCTGGGTGGCGACGTCGGGCCGGGAGAAGCCGGCGACGTCGCGCAGCCAGGGGCCGGCCCACAGCGTCTGGATCGCCGAGCCGCTGGCGAAGCCCAGCAGCGTCATCGGCGCCAGCCGCCAGAACAGGCGATCGCGGTAGACGACGGTGAAGAGCTCGCGCACCTGGCGGCCGATCGGCACCGGTGCCGCGGTCCGCGGCCGCTCCGGCACGACGAGCCAGAGGGCGAGCGCCGCCGCCAGCGCCGCGCCGCCGCCGATCAGCATCAGCCCGCGCCAGCCGGCAACCCCGATCAGCAGCTCGGCGGGCGCTGTCGCGACGACCGCGCCGAGGCTGCCGAAGCCGAGGAAGAGGCCGTTCAGGAGCGGCAGTCGCGTCGGCGGGAACCAGTCCGCCATCTGCTTGTAGGCCGACATCAGGCCGCCCGCGAAGCCGAGCCCGACCATCGCCCGGCCCGCTGCGACCGTCGCCAGGTCGTGGCCGGCGGCGATGATGGTCGCGCCGGCGGCCGCGATCGTCACCAGGGTCGCCTGCACCCGCCTTGCCCCGTACCGGTCGAGCAGGGCGCCGAGCGGCAGCTGGAACAGCGCGAAGGCGAGGAAGTACATCGACGTCAGGAGGCCGAGATCCTCCGGCCCGAGCGTCAGCTCCGCCACCAGGTCCGGCGCGATCAGGGCGTTGATCGAGCGGAAGAAGAGCGACAGGAAGTAGGCGAGGGCGAAAGGCGCGATGATGCGCACGGCGTCGGACATCGGGCGGGGCTCGGCTCGACGGGGCGGGAGCGCCAGCCTATGGGCGGGTTCTCCGTCGCGCAATGAAATCCGCGCCCCGGATTTTTAACGAGCTACCCCGCGGTGACGCCGCCGTCGACCACCATCTCGGAACCGGTGACGAAGCGCGACTCGTCGGACAGCAGGTAGAGGACGAGGGGGGCGATGTCCTCCGGCGTCGCGATGCGGCCGAGGGGGACTTGGCGCACCAGGCGCTGGCGGGCGCGCTCGGGGTCGTCGGTGCCGGCGATCATCGCGTCGACCATCGGCGTGTCGACGAAGGAGGGGTGGACGCTGTTGCAGCGGATGCCGTAGCCGGCCCGCGCGCAATGCAGCGCCACCGACTTGGTGAGCAGCCGCACGCCGCCCTTGCTGGCATTGTAGGCGGCGAGGTTGTGGCCGCCGATCAGGCCCGACACCGAGGAGACGTTGACGATCGAGCCGCCGGTCGCCTTCATCAGGCCGATCGCGTGCTTGCAGCCGAGGAACACGCCGTCGAGATTGACGCCGATGGTCAGCCGCCAGTCGGCCAGCGTCGTTTCCTCGATCGACTTCAGGATCGCCACGCCGGCATTGTTGACGAGCCCGTCGAGCCGGCCGAACCGCTCCGTCACGGCGGCGATGGCGGCGGCCCAGGCGCCGTCCTCGGTGACGTCGAGGGGCAGCGCGGTGCCGTTCGCCTCCGCCGCGGCCGCCTCGGCCAGGCGGAGGTCGCGGTCGGTCGCGACGACGATCGCCCCCTCCGCGGCCAGCGACCGGCAGAAGCCGCGGCCGAGCCCGCCGCCGGCGCCGGTGACGAGGACGACCTTGTCCTGGACCCGCCCCGCCATCCTCACGCGCCCGCCACCGTCAGGCGCCCGGGAGCCGGTGGCGCCCGAACTCCTCGCGCAGCCGGCTCTTCAGCAGTTTGCCGGTCGCCGTGTGCGGCAGTTCCTCGACGAAGATGACGTCGTCGGGCAGCCACCACTTGGCGACACGCTGTTCCAGGAACTTCAGCATCTCGTCCTTGCCCACCGCACCGGCCTTGCGCGGCTTGACGATGAGGAGCGGCCGCTCCTGCCATTTCGGGTGGTGGACGCCGATGACCGCGGCTTCGGCGACGCCGGGATGGCCGACGGCGGCGTTCTCGAGGTCGATCGAACTGATCCACTCGCCGCCCGACTTGATGATGTCCTTGGCGCGGTCGGTGATCTGCACGAAGCCGTCGGCGTCGATGGTGCAGATGTCGCCGGTGCGGAACCAGCCCTCGGAGTCGAAGGCGGCCTTCGACGCCGCCTCGTCCTCGAAATAGCCGGAGGTGATCCACGGGCCGCGCACCAGCAGTTCGCCCTGCGCCGTGCCGTCGTGCGGCAGGCGGTTGCCGGTATCGTCGACGATCTTGAGCTCGACGCCGTAGACGACGCGGCCCTGCTTCATCTTCAGCTTGTAGCGGTCCTCCTTGGGCAGGGCCAGCATCTTGCCCTTGAGCACGCCGGTGGTGCCGATCGGGCTCATCTCGGTCATGCCCCAGGCATGGATGACGTCGACCCCGTAGTCCTCCTCGAGCGCGACGATCATCGACAGCGGCGCCGCCGAGCCGCCGACGACGAGGCGCTGGAGGGTCGAGAACTTGTGGCCGCTCTCGGCCATGTGGGCGAGCAGGCCGAGCCAGACGGTGGGCACGCCCAGCGTGATGGTGACCCCCTCGCTCTCGAAGAGTTCGTAGAGGCTGGCGCCGTCGAGCTTGGCGCCGGGCAGCACCAGCTTCGCCCCCGCCATCGCCGTCGAGTAGGCGCAGCCCCAGGCGTTGACGTGGAACATCGGCACGACCGGCAGCAGCGAATCGCGGCTGCAGATGCCGAGCGCGTCGGGCGAGCAGACGCAGTAGCAGTGCAGCACCGTCGAGCGGTGGGTGTAGAGCACGCCCTTGGGGTTGCCGGTGGTGCCCGAGGTGTAGCAGAGCGAGGAGGCGGTCTTCTCGTCGAACTGCGGCCAGTCGAATTCGGCCGGCTGGTCGGCGATCAGGCTCTCGTAGGAGCGGACGTTGGGCAGCGTCGTCTGCGGCAGGTGGGCGTCGTCGGTCAGGATCACGTACCCCTTCACCCGCGGGAACTCCGCCGCCAGCTTCTCCAGCATCGGCACGAAGGTGAGGTCGACGAAGATCCACTGGTCGTCGGCATGGTTGACGATGTAGCGGATCTGCTCGGGGAAGAGCCGCGGGTTGATGGTGTGCAGCACCGCGCCCATGCCGGAGATGCCGTAGTAGAGCTCGAGATGGCGGTGGGTGTTCCAGGCGAGCGTCGCCAGCCGGTCGCCGGGCTGGACGCCGAGCCCCTTCAGCGCGTTGGCCAGCTTCTGCACCCGCCGGTAGGCATCGCCCCAGGTGTAGCGGTGGATGGGGCCCTCGACCGTCCGGGTGACGATCTCGGTGTCGCCGTGATAGCGCGCGGCGTGCCGGATCAGGTTCGAGATCAGCAGCGGCACGTCCATCATCAAGCCCTGCATGGGCGTCACTCCCCGTTCCCCGTTCGCGGCGTGATGCCGCTTTGGCGGGAAGGATAGGCAAGCCGCCGGGGCAGGGGAAGGGCACTGCCGGAAAGTTTGAGGGCCGCTGTCAGCCTGCCGTCGGCGCCTACGTCCGAGCCTCGGGCAAGTGTCGACGTATCGACCGGCAGGGTCCTCCGGCGCTCCGAAGCCGCGAACGCCACCGGCTCGATCCTCGCAAGGCGCACCTGACCCGACCGAACCGCCGCGTCTGCAGACGGAGGCAGTTCCATAGTGTCGACAACCGCGGTCGAGCGAGTCATCCGAAGTCGGCCGGACGGCGCAATCGCCCGCCCGGCCGAACTCGCCATATCCCTATGCTGTCGGCCGGATATTCTGGTTCACACGGAACATGTTGCCCGGGTCGTACTTGGCTTTGACCGAGCCCAGCCTGGCGTAGTTTGCTCCGTACGTGCTTTCCAGCGGCTCGCCCTCCTCCTCGGACAGGAAGTTGACATAGGCGGTGCCCAGCGCGTGCGGCTTGGTGGCAGCGTGGAAATCCCGAGCCCAGCCGATGCATCGGGCATCGTCGCCGGCCTCCCGCCAGCGCGTGTGGACGTTCATCACGAATTCTGCCCCCCGGCCACCGTAGGCGGTGGCGTCGGGCGCAACTCGCGCCATCGCGCCACCCAGATGCGCGATGAAGATCTCGCATTCCGGTCCCGGCAGGCGGCCCGAGAAGTCGATCAGCACCGCCAGAAGGTCGTCCGAGACTTCGGCGAAATCATGCGATTTCCAGTAGTTGCGCGCGCCTTTCGTGAGCAGCGGATCGAACGCCTGCTGCCATCCTGCGAACGAGTGCGGCCCAATGACGTCGGCGATCGGGCTGCCGATCTTGCGCAACGGGGCCAGAGCCCTTTCGCCTGCTGCCATATCACCGGCATAGCAGGCGGCGAGCACGACGACTTCCTTGCCATGCCAGGCTTCCGGCAGGAACGGCAGGGGCGGCGCCTTGCGCATGACCACCCATGCCGTCAACTCGTCCGACGCCTGCGCGACGAACGCGCGGTATTCGCGCAAGACCTTCGGCGCGTCGGCGAAGGGGTGGACGACCAGACCCGACATCACCTCGGGGCCATGCGGATGCAGCTTGAACTCGAAGCCGGTGACGACGCCGAAATTTCCTCCGCCGCCACGGATTGCCCAGAAAAGATCGGGGTTCTCCGAGGCGCTGGTACGCACGACCTGCCCCTCGGCGGTCACGACGTCGGCGGCCGCAAGATTGTCGATGGTCAGTCCGAACTTGCGCGTCGTCCAGCCGAACCCTCCGCCGAGCGTGAGGCCCGCCATCCCGGTCGTCGAATTGATGCCGACCGGCGTGGTCAATCCGAACATCTGCGTCTCGCGGTCGAAATCGGCAAGCGTGGCGCCGGCTTCCACCCACGCCTTCCTGGCCGCGCGATCCACCCGCACCGAACTCATCTGCGACAGATCGATCAGCAGGCCGTCATCGCACACCGCTTTGCCCGCGATGTTGTGGCCGCCTGCACGCACGGCGACGAGCAGATCGTTCTTGCGCGCGAAACGCACGGCCTGCACGACATCGGAAGTTCCGCGGCAACGCAGGATGACACCCGGGCGCTTGTCGATCATGGCGTTCCAGATGCTGCGCGCTTCATCGTAGCCGGGAGCGCCGCGTTCGAGGATTTCTCCACCGATGCTGGACTGAAGTGCCGAAATATCGTCGACGCTGATCGAGCGTGTGCCGCCGTTCAGAGTGCGGAGCGCAATATTCTTCATTTGGTCTTCCTCCCTTGTTTTTTTGAAGAATAGACCTCGCTATGTGAAAGCGCCATGCCGATCGTGATGCGGGTTGAGACACACGGCTAGTGCCGCGACGGAATGATTGGCCGCCAAATCCACGCGACCGCTGTTTCTTTCCGGCTGACGGTTGTCGTCGCCCCGGGCGGCCCGGGGATTGCTGCCGGAAGGATGCCGGCGCTAACTAGCGATGCGAAAACGCTGAGAAATCACGGGTGGTGTCGTTTCGACTGCGTGATGCAGGCGGCCGGTTCCGGTGCCCTCGGGTGCGGGCGAGTTTACGGATCCGGACCGCCAGCAGGACCGATCCTCAGAACGATCTGGACACGGTGAACAGGGCTCGCGCGCCGCAGATGGTGCGGCCGCCGGCGCAGTCGGCCTTGGCGATGTCGGTGTCGGCATAGACGAGCGACAGGGTGAAGCCCTCGATCGTTGCCGTCACGCCGGCCTGCCACTCGAGATAGTCGGGCGCGCCGTAGCGTTCGTTCTTCTCGATCCACTGGTGGCCGAGATGGCCGATGAGGGCGAGGTCGAAGGGCGCGCCCGGGATCGGCACCTTGGCGTCGCCGTAGACGTACCAGGCGTCGCCGCTCTTCCCGAAGAATTCGGGCGAGTAGTTGGCGCCACCCGAGAGCGCGACGAAGCCGAGGTCGTAGCCGATCTTGCCGGCGAACTCGTAGAAGTCGTAGTTCAGTGCGCTCGCCGCGCCGGGATAGAAATAGCCGATCATGCCGGCCTGCCAGGTGAAGCCGGCGACCTCTCCCTTGACGCCGCCATAGACGTCCATCTCGATGGTCGCCTCGTTCCCGTCCCGGAAGTTCAGGTTCGAGGCCCAGACGCCGGCGTAGATGCCGATGCTGTCATTGAACATCAGGCTGTAGTCGATCGCGCCCTGGATGGTCGGGTTCTCGTCGGTCTGCGAGATGCCGCGATAGAGGTAGTCGCTGCCGAGCGTCACCGTGGCGGTGAGGTCCCCCGGGATCAGCTTCTCCTTCTTGTCCTGGGCGTGGGCCGGGGCCGCGAGCAGGGCCGCGGCGACCGGAAGAGCAATGAGAATGCGCGACGACATGCAGGCCCCCGGGCGTCCTGTGGCGAGGCAACCGGCTCCCTCCCCAGCGGCGGGTGCGAGATTGCGCACCACGAATAACCGCAAGGCGTGTGCCATGTCGCATCGGGTTCGCATCAGGCCCTGATGACCGCCTGACGGCCGGTGGGTGATGCATTCGCTTCCACACGGCCGGCGGCATGACGAAGTTTTGGGCACGATGTCGCGGATCGCCCGGCTTGTGTCCGGCGATGCCCGGCTTAGAGTGTCCGGCGCGTGCCATGACCCAAGCCGACACCATTCCCACCCGGGAAGCCCACCGCTTCGACGAGGCGGCGCTGGAGCGCCACCTGCGCGGCGTGCTCGGCTTCCGCGGCCCGCTCGCCGTCCGCCAGCTGCGCGGCGGCCAGTCCAACCCGACCTTTCTCCTCGCCGCCGACGGGCGGGAGATGATCCTGCGCAAGCAGCCGCCGGGGCAGCTCCTGCCGTCGGCCCATGCCGTCGACCGCGAGTACCGGGTGATGACGGCGCTGGCGGCGACCGACGTGCCGGTGCCGCGGACGCTGCATTTCTGCCCCGACCGCGAGGTCATCGGCACGCCCTTCTATGTCATGGAGCGGCTGGAGGGCCGGATCTTCTGGAACCCGGCACTCCCCGAGCTGCCGCCGGAGGAGCGGCGCGGCGTCTGGTTCGGCATGGCGGACGCCCTGGCGCGGCTGCACAAGGCCGACTGGCAGGCGATCGGCCTCGGCGATTTCGGCCGGCCCGGCAACTATTTCGGCCGCCAGATCGCCCGCTGGACGCGGCAGTGGCAGGAATCGAAGACGCACGAGAACCCGGCCGTCGACCGGCTGGCGGAATGGCTGCCGCCCCGGGTGCCGCCCGGCGACGAGGTCTCGATCTGCCACGGCGACTTCCGCATCGACAACCTGATGTTCCACCCGACCGAACCACGGGTGATCGGCATCCTCGACTGGGAACTGGCGACCCTCGGCCACCCGCTGGCCGACCTCGCCTACAACTGCATCCAGTACCACACCGATCCCAGCGTCTTCCGCGGTCTGGCCGGCCTCGACCTGGCGGCGCTGCGGGTGCCGACGCAGGACGAGTACGTCGCCGCCTATGCCGGCTTCGCCGGGCGGCCGGTGACGCTCGAGCCCTTCCATCTCGCCTTCGCGCTGTTCCGCCTCGCCGTCATCCTCGAGGGCATCCTCGCCCGCGCCAAGGCCGGCAATGCCGCCTCGGCCGACGCCTTCGAGGTCGGCGGCCTCGGCACCGTCATCGCCGACATCGGCTGGGACATCGCGCGGCGCGCCGACTGACCCGATCCCGAACCAGAACCGCCGCCCCCGAGGAAACCCCGATGGACTTCTCCTATTCCGAAAAGTCGCTCGACGTGCAGGCGCGGGTGCGCCGCTTCATGGACGAGCACATCGTGCCGCGCGCCCGGGAGTGGGAGGAGACGGTCCATGCCGGCATCTTCCCGCCGCCCTTCATCGAGGACCTGAAGGCGAAGGCCCGTGCCGAGGGCCTGTGGAACATGTTCCTGCCGGGGCTCCGCGACGACGAGCCCGGCACCCGCCTCAGCAACCTCGACTACGCCCCGGTGGCCGAGATCCTCGGCCACCTGATGTGGTCGTCGGAGGTCTTCAACTGCAACGCGCCCGACACCGGCAACATGGAGCTGCTGCACATGTTCGCCAACGAGCGCCAGTACCAGGAATGGCTGCGGCCGCTGCTGGAAGGGAAGATCCGGTCGGCCTTCTGCATGACCGAGCCGGCCGTCGCCTCCTCGGACGCCACCAACATCCAGACCCGCATCGAGCGGGTCGGCGACCAGTACGTCATCAACGGCCGCAAGTGGTTCATCACCAACGCCGCCGACCCGCGCTGCAAGATCGGCATCGTCATGGGCCTGACCGACCCCGAGGCCGAGGTCCATCGCCGGCAGAGCATGGTGCTGGTGCCGATGGACACCCCCGGCCTCACGGTCGTCCGCAATCCGACGGTGATGAACCACGTAGCGCCCGAGGGCCATTGCGAGGTCCTGTTCGAGAACGTGAAGGTGCCGGTCGCGAATCTGCTGGGCGGCGAAGGGCAGGGTTTCGAGCTCGCCCAGGCGCGGCTCGGCCCCGGCCGCATCCATCACTGCATGCGCTCGATCGGCCAGTGCGAGGTGGCCCTCGACCTGATGATGCAGCGCGCCCAGGACCGCCGGACCTTCGGCCGCACGCTGGCCGAGCACGGCACGGTGATGGAGTGGATCGCGCTGTCGCGCTGCGAGATCGAGCAGGCGCGCCTCCTCGTGCTGCGTACCGCCTGGCTGATGGACCAGCACGGCAACAAGGCCGCCCGCAAGGACGTCTCGCTCATCAAGGTGGTGGTGCCGCGGATGCAGACCGCCATCGCCAACCGCGCCATCCAGGCCTTCGGCGCCGCCGGCCTCACCGGCGACACGCCGCTCGCCATGATCTGGAGCTGGGGCCGGGCACTGCAGATCGTCGACGGGCCGGACGAGGTGCATCTGCGCACCATCTCGCGCCTCGAGATCAAGGAGCAGAAGGCGCGGCTCGGCAACCGCCGGCTCGACCTGCTGACGGGTTTCCCGATCGACTGAACCGAGGCCCATGGGGAGGGGACGATGTCGCTTGCCGGACGCACGCTCTTCATCACCGGCGCCAGCCGCGGCATCGGCCTCGCCATCGCGCTCCGGGCGGCCAGCGACGGCGCCGCCGTCGCCATCGCCGCCAAGACGGTCGACCCGCACCCGAAGCTCGAGGGGACGATCCACACCGCCGCGGCTGCGATCGCGGCGGCGGGCGGGAGGGCGGTCGCGCTCGCCTGCGACATCCGCGACGAGGACCAGGTGCGGGACGCCGTCGCCCGCACCGAGGCCGCCTTCGGCGGCATCGACGTCCTGGTCAACAATGCCTCCGCGATCAGCCTGACGGGGACGCTGGAGACGCCGATGAAGCGCTTCGACCTGATGCATCAGGTCAACGCGCGCGGCACCTTCCTCTGCTCGCAAGCCTGCATCCCGGCGCTGAGGCGGTCGCCGAACCCGCACATCCTGACCCTGTCGCCGCCCCTGAACCTGAACCCGCGCTGGTTCCGCGGCCATGCCGCCTACACGATGGCGAAGTACGGCATGAGCATGTGCGTGCTCGGCATGGCGGAGGAGTTCCGGGCGGACGGCATCGCCGTCAACGCGCTGTGGCCGCGGACCGGCATCGCGACGGCGGCCATCCGCAACCTGCTGGGCGGCGAGGCGGCGGTCGCCCGCTGCCGGACGCCCGACATCATGGCCGATGCCGCCCATTGGATCCTGACCCGGCCGGCCCGCGAGACGACCGGCAACTTCTTCATCGACGAGGACGTGATGCGGCGGGCCGGCGTCGCCGATCTCGACCGCTACGCCGTCGTCCCCGGCACGAAGGACTTCCTGCCGGACTTCTTCCTCGACTGAACTACCAGGAGCCGGCCGCCGCCGCGGCGTCGACGTCCGAATAGTCGGCGACCTGGAGCCACAGGCGCATGCCGCGCAGGCGGGCGTCGCGGGCGAGCCGCGGTGCCAGGACCTGGAGCAGGCCGAGGCCGGCCATGGCGGGGGCGACGACGACCGGCGCATGGCGCCAGGCGGTGCGGGGCACGCCGAGGTCGGCGGCCGCCTCGGGGCCGAACAGGCGGTAGGCCAGGCCCTGGAACAGCCGCTGCGTCGCCCGGCCGCGCCAGCCCGGCTGCTCCAGCACGTCCGGCACGGCATCGAAGAGCGCCGCCATCAGCCGCTGGGCGGCCGGGCCCGGCGGCGGCTCGCTCGCGAACAGCCGGTCGGTGAAGCGCATCGCCTCCGGCTCGGTGGCGAAGAGCAGTTCGGGATGCACGCCCATGAGATGGGACGAGTAGCGCCAGAGCTGCATCACCGCCTCGGCATCCTCGGCCGGGACGCGCACGCCCACCCGGCGCAGCCCCTGCAGCCAGTGGGCCGACAGGAAGGCGCTCATCGCCGCCATGTAGGCCTGGGCCATCGGCACGCCGTCGGCGGCGTCCCATCCGGGATCGGCCAGCATGGCGAGGCGGGTGCGTGCGTGCAGCAGGCGGATGCGCAGCGTCAGCCGGAAGCCCTCGGCGTCGCGCTGCAGGCCGAACGGGAAGCAGGTCTCGATGACGAAGCGCGCGGTGCGGCGGCCGCGCCGGACCGCGCCGCTGACCAGCGCGTCGGTCATGGCGAGCGGCTTGGCGCCGCGCCCGAGCCGGTAGAAGAGCGGCACCGAATAGCAGCCGAGCACCGCCGCGCCGACGATGTTGGCCCGCAGCACCGCTGCCGACGCGCGGTTCATCACCCGCCAGTCGACCCAGTAGGGAACGTGGTCGACGGTCGCGAAGAGGGCGCGCAGGCTGTCCGGCGGGTCTGCGACCGCGCCGATGCCGTCCCGGAGCGCCGTCTCGAACATCGTTTCGCCGTGGCGGCCGAGCGGTCGCAGGTCGGCCGCCAGCGCGTCCGCCAGCGGGTCGCCCATGGCGCGGAAGCGGGCGAGCGCATCCTGCGGACGGTCGCCGCCCGCATCGGCCGTTCCGGCGCTCATCGCGACCGGCGCGCCAGTTCGAAGGCGATGAGCCGGCGCCAGATCGCGTCCGGCAGGATCCGGTGGAGCAGCGGGAAGGGTCCGGGCGCCGACGGATAGCGCAAGCGGCCCGAGCCGTCCGTGGCCGCCCGGAAGACCGTCCGGGCGACCCGGTCGGGCGTCGGCAGGGTCGCGTTCAGGGCCTCCGACATGCGCCGGAAGCCTGCCAGCCGGGCGGCGTAGGCATCGTGGGACGCCCAGTCCGCGCTGCCGCCGAGGAAGTTGGTGCGGATGGGGCCGGGCTCGACGACCTTGACCCGGATGCCGTGCGGCGCGAGCTCGAAGCGGACCGATTCCGACAGCCCTTCGACGGCGAACTTCGTCGCGTGGTAGGCGGACGTGAAGGGGAAGGCCATGCGGCCGCCGATCGAGGCGATGTTGACGATCACGCCCGATCCCCGGGCGCGCATTCCGGGCAGCACGCTCTGGGTGACCGCGACGAGGCCCAGCAGGTTGGTGTCGAACTGCCGGCGGAGCTGCGCCCGGGTCAGCCCCTCCAGCGGCCCGAGCAGGGCGTAGCCGGCATTGTTGACCAGCACGTCGATCGCGCCAAAGCGCGCCTCCGCCGCCGCCACGGCGGCGTCGACCGATGCGTCGTCGGTGACGTCCATCGCCAGCACGGCGAGGCCCGGTGTCGCCGGGTCGAGCGGGCTGCGCGCCGGGGTCCGCATCCCGGCGGCGACGTTCCAGCCCGCAGCGAGGAAGCGGCGGGCGACCGCCTCGCCGATGCCGCTCGATGCTCCGGTGACGAGAACCGTCGGTGCCATCGGCTCGCCCTCCACCGGACCTAGATCGCGTAGCCCAGCGCCGCCAGACCGGGCGCGCAGGCCGCGGTCAGGGCGCGTTGCTCGTCGGCCGGGAGCGCCGCGAACTTCCGCCGCGTCGTCGGGCGCGGCACCGCCGCCGCCGCGTCGAGCCAGGCGGCGTCGGCCAGCGACGGATCGATGAAGCGGATCATCCGGTCGAGCATCTCCCGCGGGCGCGCCTGCACGTCCTCGAACCGGAGATCGAGGACGCGCTCCTCCGGCAGGGCCGAAAGCGCGGCCTGGCCGCTCCGCACGAGCCGGCTCCAGAAATCGCCGAAATCCGCCAGGGTCGGCCGTGCGGCCAGCTTTCTGGCATCGAGGAACGGGAAGAGGGCGCGCTCCAGCCAGACGTTGGCGAGGCGCCCGCGGTCGCGCTCGAAGTTGCGGCAGGCATCGATGCCGAAGCGCCGATAGGCGGCGATGGCGCCGACCAGGACGCGGAAGTTGGGATGCCCGGCCATCGACGGGGCGACGTCCCGCCCGTCGCGGAAGACGTGGATCACGCGCGCCTCCGGGAAGAGCCGCAGCAGCTTGCGGGCGAACATCAGCGACCCGCCCGAGCGCTCGACCCAGACGCGCCGGCCGAACCGGCGGCCGAGGTGGGCGAAGAGGAAGCGGTACTGCTCGGCGAGGTCGCGGCGCGGCTGGGCCGGGACGACGGTCGCGAGCTCGTCGAAGAGGGCGTCGTGCCGGTCCGTCAGGTGCGGCAGGGCGGTCATGGCGATCGGCGGCAGATCCTCCACGCCGAACCGGGCGCCGGGCGTGCCGAGCGGGTAGAGCACCTCCTCCATCACCCCGGCATCGCGGATCATCGCCCTGAGGGCCGGGCTCTGGCGGCTCAGGATGCGCCACATCCGGGCGCCCGACAGGCGGCGGTGGGCGAACGCCTCCTGGCCGAGCAGCACCATGAACTCGGACAGGCTGAGCACGGCCGGATGCCGGTTCAGCAGGTCGGAGATCATGGTCGAGCCGCATCGCCCCGTGCTGAGGACGAGGACCGGCGGAATCGTGAACGGGTCGGGCGGCTCTCCGGTCATCTCCCCGCGCCCTGCGTCCACCTACGCCGGCCGGCGGCGGTACATGCCCATCGCCTTCCAGGTCAGCACCGTCTCGCCGTCCTGGTTGGCGACGATCACCTGCGAAATCACGATGCCGCGGTCCGGCTTCGACTGCGAGGCGCGGGCCGACAGGATCTCCATGCGCGCGGTCAGGGTGTCGCCGGGGCGCACCGGGCGGACCCAGCGCAACTCGTCGAGGCCGGGCGAGCCCATGCTGGCCGACTGCAGCACGATCGCATCGCAGGCGAGCCGCATGGTCATGGCGGCGGTGTGCCAGCCGCTGGCGATCAGCCCGCCATAGATGCTCTCCTTCGCCCGCTCCTCGTCGACGTGGAAATACTGCGGATCGAACTGGCGGGCGAAGTCGAGGATCTCCTCCCGGGTGACGGCGCGGCTGCCGAGATCGTAGACGTCGCCGGCGTGGAAGTCCTCGAAGTAGCGCATGCGGCCGCTCTCCCTCACAGTTCCCCCCGTGCCCCTAGCACGGGCCGATCGGCGGGCGCTATGGTCCGCGGGCAAGTGGGGAGGGCGCAAGCGGGAATGCAGGGCCAGGCGGACATCGGCGTCGTCGGTCTCGGCGTCATGGGACGGAATCTCGCGGCCAACATCCGGGACCGCGGCTTCGCCGTCGTCGGCTTCGATGCCGACGAGGGGCAGCGGGCGCGGGCGACCGGCGAGGGGCTGGCGGTGGCGGCGACCGGCGAGGCGCTGGCGCGGGCACTGAAGCCGCCGCGGGCGGTGCTGCTGCTGGTGCCGGCCGGCGCGGCGGTCGACGCCGCCATCGCCGGGCTGCGGCCGCTGCTGGCCCCCGGCGACATCCTGGTCGACGGCGGCAACTCGCACTATGCCGACACGATCCGGCGCGCCGGGGAACTGGGCGCCTCCGGTATCGCCTATGTCGGGCTCGGCGTCTCCGGCGGCGAGGAGGGGGCGCGCCACGGGCCGGCCCTCATGGCGGGCGGGGAGCCGGCCGCCTGGGCGCGGCTGGAGCCCCTGCTGACGGCGATCGCCGCCCGCTTCGACGGCCGGCCCTGCTGCGGCCATGTCGGCGGCGCCGGCGCCGGACATTTCGTGAAGATGGCCCACAACGGCATCGAGTACGGCCAGATGCAGCTCATCGCCGAGGCGGCGCTGCTGCTGCGGCACGGGCTTGGCCTGGACCCCGCCGCGGCGGCGGCGACCGTGCGCGGCTGGAACGCCGGCGAGGACGCCTCGTACCTCCTGGAGATTACCGCCGACATCCTGGCGACGCCGGATCCCGACGGCGGCGGCATGCTGCTCGACCGGGTCGCCGACCGCACCGGCCACAAGGGCACCGGCGTCTGGACCGTCGAGGCGGCGCTCGCCCTCGGCGTCCCGTTGCCCACCGTCGCCGCCGCGGTGTGGGCGCGGGCGCTGTCGGCGGCGCGCGACCCGGGCCGGGCGGAGCATGCCTGGCCGGCGCCGGCGCCGGCGCCGAGCGGTGGGGAAGCGTCGGGCGCCGACATCCGCCGGGCGCTGGCCGCAGCCGCGCTCGTGGCCTACGGCGAGGGGCTCGACCTGATCGCGGCGGGCGCCGCGCGACACGGCTGGGATACCGACCGGGCCGCCGTCGCCGAACTGTGGCGGGCCGGCTGCATCATCCGGTCGGCCGCCCTCGACCGCATCGCCGCGGTGCTGCGGGCCGACCCGGGCGACCATTCCTTCCTCGACCGCGGCTGGGTGCGCGGCCGGATTGCCGAGGCCCTGCCGTCGTGGCGCCGGCTGCTGGCGGCGGGCGCGGCGCGCGGCCTGCCGCTGCCGGCCTTCGCCGCCGCCTGCCAGCACGCCGCGGGCCGCAGCGCGCCGGAACTCGGCGCCCGCGTCGTCGCCGCCCAGCGCGATCGGTTCGGGGCCCACGGCTTCGCCCGGATCGACCGCGCCGGCAGCTTCCATGCCGCGTGGGACGGCCGATGACGCCGCCCCGCGTCATCGTCCTCATGGGCGTGTGCGGCGTCGGCAAGTCGACGGTCGGCCGTCGGCTCGCCGCCGAACTCGGCGGCGCCTTCGAGGAGGGCGATGCGTTCCACCCGCCGGCGAACGTCGCCAAGATGGCGAGCGGCCGTCCGCTCGACGATGCCGACCGGGCGCCGTGGCTGGCGGCGATGGCGGCCGGTATCGGCGAATGGCTCGGGCGCGACCGACCGACGGTGCTCGCCTGCTCCGCGCTCAAGGCGGCCTACCGCAGGGTGCTGGCGGCGGGTCGCCCCGGCGTCGCCTTCGTCCACCTGACCGGCGACCCGGCCCTCATCGCCGCCCGCATGGCGGCGCGCACGGACCACTACATGCCGCCGACCCTGCTGCCGAGCCAGCTCGCGATCCTGGAACCGCCCGACGATGCGGTGACGGTAACGATCGACCGGCCGCCGGGGGAACTGGTCGCCGAAATCCGCCGCCGCCTCGATCTCTAGCTTCGCGCCGCGAACCTCCGCCCGCCGCCGTCAGACGACGCGGTCGGCCGGCCGGCCGGTGGCGAACCAGGCGTCGAGATTGTCGAGGGCGCGGAAGCCCATGGCCTCGCGGGTCTCGGTGGTGGCGCTGCCGAGATGGGGCAGCAGCACGACGTTCTCGAGGTCGAGATAGCCCTCGTGGACATGCGGCTCGCCGTCATAGACGTCGAGCCCGGCCGCCGACAGCTGCCCGGACTTGAGTGCGGCGACGACGGCGCGGTCGTCGACCACCGGGCCGCGGGCGGTGTTCACCAGGATCGCGCCGCGGGGCAGCATGGCGATCCGCCGCGCGTCCAGCAGATGCCGCGTCTGCGGCGTCAGCGGGCAATGGAGGGACAGGAACTGGGCGTGCGGCAACAGGTCCTCGACAGTCCCGTGGAAGACGGCGCCCTGCTCCTGGTCGGCGGGCAGCCGGTTGCGGTTGTAGTAGCGCACGGTCATGTCGAAGCCGCGGGCGCGCCGGGCCAGCGCCTGGCCGATGCGGCCCATGCCGACGATGCCGACGGTCTTGCCGCTCATGTGGGTGCCGAGCAGCTGTGTCGGCGCCCAGCCGCCCCAGGCGCGGGCGCGCACCATGCGCTCGCCCTCGCCGGCGCGGCGGGCGGCGGCCAGCATCAGCAGCAGCGCGACGTCGGCGGTGGCGTCGGTCAGCACGTCCGGCGTGTTGGTGACGACGATGCCGCGGCGCTTGGCGGCGCCGAGGTCGATATGGTCGGTGCCGACCGAGAAGGTGGCGATGATGCGGACGCTGTCGGGCATGCCGTCGATGGCGTCGGCGCCGACCTTGTCGGCGGCGCAGACCAGCACGCCGTCGCAGCCCTCGGCCGCGTCGCCCATGGCCGCCGGGTCGAGCGCCTGGTCGTCCGGGCTGAGGCGGGCGTCGTAGTCGCGGGCGGCCCGCCGTTCCACGGCCTCCGGGAGCTTGCGGGTGACGAGAATGCGCGGGCGGTTCGGCGTGGCCGACATGCGACGGGCCTCTTGCGATGTCGTGGGAGGGGTGGTCGACGAGGAGCCCGATACTATCTCGGGGAAGGCGCGGATGTCATAGTCCGGGCACATGTTTTCTCGATTCGGGCGCGGGAGTGCGGGGGCGTTCATGGTGAGAGTTGCCGCGGGAGCGGTGGTGGCCATCCTGTTGGCGATCGCTCCGCCGGTCGGCGCCGCTGCCGGCACCATCGCACCCCATCGGGCGCTCTACGACCTGACGCTCGCCTCGTCGCGGGCGAGCGGCGGCGTCGTCGGAGTCCACGGCCGCATGCTGTTCGAGTGGGGCGACGCCTGCGACGGCTGGACCGTCCACCAGCGCTACCGCATGAAGCTGTCGCAGGCCCAGGACGACGATGTCGAGATCGTCTCCAGCCTGGCGAGCTGGGAGTCCAAGGACGGGTTGCGCTACCGCTTCGCGCTGCGCAAGCAGCGCGGCGAGGAGCCGGAGGAGGAACTCCGGGGCTCGGCGCGGCTCGACGGCCCGGGCCGCCCGGGCCGTGCTCTGTTCACCCGTCCGGAGGAGACCCGGGTCGACCTGCCGCGCGGCACCATATTTCCCTCGGCGCACACGATCGAGGTGATCCGCCGGGCCGAGGCGAAGGAGCATTTCTTCCTGCGCCGGGTCTTCGACGGTTCGGAGGTCGAGGCGCCGGTCGACGTCACCGCCTTCGTCGCGCGGCCGACTCCGGCCGGCGGCGAGGGCGGCAAGGGCAAGGCCCTGACCGATCGGCCGGGATGGAAGGTGCGGCTCGCGTTCTTTCCCGCCGCCGGCAAGACGCCGCTGCCCGACTACGAAATCGGATTGGTGCTGCTCGACAACGGCGTGTCGTCGGACATGCTGATCGACTATGGCGACTTCACCGTCCGGGCCCGCCTGAAGGAACTGGAGCCGCTGCACGGCGGCGGCTGCTGAGGGGGCCGGTTGCTGCATCTGCTGAGCCGGGCGGCGACGGCGGCGCACCTCGCCGACGCGCTGGCCGGCGGTCGGCCCGAACGGCGGCAGCAGATCGCCGCGCTCGACTACGGACGCGCGATCGCGCTCGGCGACGAAGAGCTCGGTCCGGGGGCCTGGGTCTTCCTCGGCCTCGATCGCCTCGACGACGATTCGGCCTTCGCGGTGATGGAGTTCCGCGCCCGCCTCGGCCGGCGACCGGGCATCGCCTGCCACAACCACCCGACGCGCACGTTGCACCGCTTCGAACTGTTCCGGCTGCTCCACGACGCCGGCGTCAATGCCGGCGACACCCTGCGGCTGGAGGATCGGCGGCGGCCGCTGCGCTGGCCGGTCTTCCTGCACGACGAGCTGGTGCCGCAGGTCGGGCCGCCGGAGCTGCTGCCCGACGCCGGGGCGCTGCTGGCGGCGATCCGCCGGCTCGACGCCGCCGCGCTCTACCGGCCGGCGATCCTGATCCGCGAGGCACCGGGACTGCAGGCGGATCGCCCGCGCCTCGGCCATGTCCGCACGGTCGGCGGCCGGGTCTTCGCCGACGCGGCGGCACGCACCCTGCTGGCGCGGCCGGGAGCGCCGGACGCGCGGCGGCTGGCGGTGCTCTTCGCCGAAGCGGGGATCGCCGTCGGCAGCATGGTGCTGGCGCCGACCGAGCAGGGCGCCATGGTCCTCGACGCCGGCACCGACCCGGTGCTCCTGGCCGCCGCCGACGGCCTGCCCGCGGTCGCCGAGGCGCTGCTCGCCCTGGCCTAGCCCCCCTCCCTAGAAGCCCGCCAGGAAGATGGCGGCCAGTCCGGCCGGCAGCGCGGCGGCGCGCCGGACCGCCGACCGGTCGCTTCGGATGATGGCGAAGCTCAGCAGCCACAGGCCGGCCCCGACCTTGACCGTCGCCGCCAGCGCGGCGACGGGCGTGCCGGCCAGCATCAGCAGCGAAGGGTGCTGGATGAAGGCGAGCGGCACGACGAAGAGGCCGAGGCCGAGCCGCATCGCCCACCATGCCACCGGCAGCCATGGCGTCTGGGCGATGCCGGCGGCGATGAAGACGGTGCCGCAGACGGGCGGCGTGATCGTGCAGAGGAGCGCATACCAGAAGACGAAGAGATGGGTCTGGAGCGGCGGCAGCCCGAGCTTGCCGAGCGCCGGTCCGGCGACCGCCACGCAGATGACGTAGGCCGCGGTCGTCGGCAGCTCCATGCCGAGCACGAGGCAGGCGCAGGCCGTCAGGACCAGCGCCAGCCACAGCCGGTCGCCCGACAGGTCGAGGATGGCCGAGGTGATCTTGACCCCGAGCCCGGTCATGTTGAACACGCCGACGATGAGCCCGGCGCAGACGATGACGGCGGCGATGTGGGCGATCTGGCGGGCGCCGTCCTCGGCGGCGCCGGCGAGTCGCTGGAGCCAGCGCCCGAAATCGACGCGGCCCGCGGCATTGACCAGCAGCAGCAGGGCGGCCGCCGCCGCCGCGATCGCCGCCCCGAGCTGGGCCGTGTAGGCGGTGAAGCCGAGGATGGCGATCACCGTCAGCAGCGGCACCAGGAAGAAGGGCATGGTGCGGGCGACCAGTCCCCAGGCCGGCAGCGCCGAGGCCGGCAGCCCGGTCAGGCCGAGGCGGACCGCGAAATGGTCGACGCCGATCCAGGCCGCGGCGAAGAACAGCAGCGCCGGCAGCGTCGCCGCCACCATCAGCTCGGAATAGGGGACGCGGATCAGCTCGGCCATCAGGAAGACGCCGGCTCCCATCACCGGCGGCATGATCTGGCCGCCGGTCGACGCCACCGCTTCGACCGCGGCGGCGAAGGGGCGCGGGTAGCCGGCGCGGATCATCACCGGGATCGTCATCGTCCCGGTGGTGACGACGTTGGCCGAGGCCGAGCCCGAGATGGTGCCGTAGAGGGCCGACGCCACCACCTCGACCTTGGCCGAGCCGGCGCGGAAGCGGCCTGCCACCCGGGTGGCGAAGCTCATGAAGCCGGTGCCGGCGTCGCCCGCCGCCACCAGCGCGCCGAGGATGAGGAAGGGCGCCACGAGGTCGACGGAAACCCCGGTCAGCTGCCCCCACAGCCCGCCCTCGGCGACCACCAAGGTGCCGAGGAAACTGTCGAGCGGCAGGCCCGGATGGCCGAAGGCCCCCGGCAGGTGCTGGCCGAAGAGGCCGTAGAGGAGGCAGATCGCGGCCACCGTCGGCATGACGGCCTTGACCGAGCGGCGGGCCATCTCCAGCACCACCAGGATCAGCAGTACCGCGAGCCAGTGCTGGAAGCCGCCGACGACGACCCCGTACTGGTCGACCAGCCGCTCGCGCTCCCAGGCGATCCACAGGCACCCGGCGAGGCCGAGCGCGCAGAGGACGGCGCCGCTCGCCCGGGTTGCCCGGCCGCCGGGCGCGAAGAGGAAGACGAAGGGCAGCGCGAGCGCGAGGTGGAGCGGCCGGGTCACCAGGGTCGGCAGCAGGCCCGAAACCACCAGCCAGAGATGAAAGCCGATCGAGGCGAGCGCACAGGCGAGGATGGCGGCGCGCCATGCGCCGCCCTCGCGGACGGGCTCCATCGTGGCGGGGCTACTGCGCGGCCGGAACCGGGATGCCGGCCTCGCGGTAGTAGCGGACGGCGCCCGGATGGAGCGCGGTGCCGAGCAGCGCGATCTGGTCGGGGGTCACCCCGTCCCACCAGGGGTTCTGCTTCGCCATTTCGGCCTTGCGCGCCCAGAACGCCTTGACGATCGCGTAGGCGGTGTCCTCGTCCATCTTCAGCGTGCCGTAGGCGCCGACCGGCAGCGCGATCGTGCGGGTCGGCGTGTCGACGCCCTTGTAGATCCCGGCCGGAATGGTGAGCGGGGTGGCGCTCGGGTCGTCCTTGCGGATGCTCTCGATCTGCGCCGCCTCGAGGCCGAGCAGGCGGATCGGCGTCGAGACGGCGAGTTCCTGGAGATTGGGGGCGGGAAAGGACCCGCCGGTGGCGAAGCCGTCGATCTGGCGGTTGCGCATGGCGTTGACGGCGGCGTTCAGCTCGACGTCGACCAGCGTCACCTTGTCGGCGATGCCGAGGAGCTTGAAGACGGCGTCGCTCTGCCGCTGGGTGAAGGTGCCGCGGCCGCCGGCGACGAAGCGCTTGCCCGCAAGGTCGGCGAAGCCGGAGACGCCGGCATCGGCGCGCACGACCCAGTGCATGGTGATGGCGGGAAGGGTGAAGAGGCCGCGGATACCGTCGTAGCCGCTCTCGCCCTCGAACGGCTTGCGGCCGCCGCGAGCCGCCGCCACCAGGCCCGGCGGCGAGGTGAAGAGATAGGCGCCCGGACGGCGCGCCGCCTCCTTGACGTTCTGGACCGAGCCCTGGCTCTCCTCGACCGTGGGCTGCACGGACCCCTTGGTCTCGGTGCGGATGGTCTCGGCGAGCTGCACCGTCATCACGTAGTAGGCCGAGCCGCTGGCGGCGGCCTTGAGGGTCAGACGGGTCTCGGCCGCCGCCCCGTGGGACAGCAGCAGTCCGCCGGCCAGAACGGCCGCAGCCAGAACGCGCATGGTCTCCATCCCTTTTCCGAAATTCGTCGGCCAGGAAATCGCCGCCGGGGAACATGCCAGTGCCGCCGTTCACCCACAAGGCGGGCGTTTCGGCTTGCTCCCGGCCGGCACCGCCGATACCCTCCCGCGCGGGGAACGAAGGGCCCGGTCCTGCCGGGCGCTCGACGAGTGGATCGTTCCGGCGTCCGGGTGTGCCCGCTGGGGAGCGGGGTGCACCATCCAAGGGACCGCCGGAACGTCGGGGACACTTGATCCATCTCGACCCGACGCTGTTGCGACCCGGCCCTGCCGGGCGAGGCGCGCCGACGCGATGCGTCGACGCGCAAACGGCGTCGTGTCGCGGGCGGATCGCCAGGACCGGAGACGGGGATGACCGGACTGACGATGGGACGCAGAGCGGCGGCCGGCCTGTGCGCCGGGCTTCTGCTGTGGGCGGCGCCGGCACCGGCGCAGGACGCGCCGGGCGGCGCGGCCGCCGCCGCGACGCCGGCGGTGCCGGACCGCGAGACCCTGCTGCGCCTCCTGGCGGAGGAGATGACGACCCGGCTGGTGACGGCGCTGTCGATCCAGGCGCGCTCGCACGCCGCCGAGGTGGCGACCCTGGAATATCGGTTGCGCCAGACCGAGGAGCGGCTGGAGCGGGCCGAAGGCGAGCGCGACCGGCGGGAGGAGGCCCATCGCCGGGAACTGTCGGCGATGCGCGACCTGCTGGCGCGGGCCGAGGCGGCGGTCGGTGGGATCGGCGCCTCCCAGGCGGCGATGAAGCAGGCACTGGAGACCCGCGAGGAGGATATCGGCCGGCTGAAGGCGGCGCTCGGCGCGGCGCTCGGATCGCTCGCCGAGGCCCGGCAGGAGGTCCGCCGCACCCAGGCCGCAGCCGCGGAAGCGACGGCAGCGGAACTGGCGGCGATGCGCAGCCGGCTCGACGCGGCGACGGCGGCCCTGGAAGCGAGCCGCGGCGAGGGCCGCGGCCTGGCCGCCGACCGCGACCGCCTCGCGGCCGAGGCGGAGGCGCTGCGCCATGCCGAGGCCCGGCTCCGGCTCGACCGCGACATCGCCGTCGGCGAGCGCGACGCGATGTCCGACCGGCTGGAGCAGGCGGCGGCACGGGTGGCGGATCCGCTTCCCTCGGCCGACGGGCTCGAATCGCAGGCCCTCGAGCGGCTCGGACAGATCGAGCAGTTCCTGTCCTCGACCGGCATCAATGTCAGCCGGCTGTCGCAGCCGATCCCGGCCAAGGGGGCGGTCGTGCCGCCGCCCCTGCCGGTCTCGCGCCAGGGCGGCCGCGGCGGTCCCTTCGTGCCGCTGGCCCGCGACCGCGAGCCGGACGCGGCCGGCAAGCCGGGCCCGCAGCTCGAGCGCCATCTCGACCGGCTGGAGCGGATCGAGCGGGTGCTGCGGGTGATGCCGATCGGCGCACCGCTGGCGAGCTATTCCTTCGAGAGCGGCTTCGGCCGCCGGTCCGACCCGTTCCGCAAGCGCGCGGCGATGCACGAGGGCGTCGATCTGGCGGCGCCGATGCGGACGCCCCTGCATGCGACCGCCCCCGGCACCGTCGTCCATGCCGGCCGCAAGGCGGCCTACGGCAACACGGTTGACGTGCGCCACGCGGGCGGCCTCGTCACGCGCTACGCGCACCTGGCCGACGTCAAGGTGTCGGTCGGCGACACGGTGGCCCGCGGCGACGTCGTCGGCCTGCTCGGCTCGACCGGCCGCAGCACCGGGCCGCACGTCCACTACGAGGTGATGATCGACGGCACCGCCGTCGACCCGGCCCGCTTTCTCGGCCGCCGCTGACGGCGGCCGGGCGCCGGCGGCTCAGCCGCCGGCCAGGACCTCGCGATAGAGCGCGGGGTCGACATTGCCACCCGAGCAGATGACGGCGATGGTGCGGCCGGCGATGGCGATGCGGCCGGCGAGCACCGCGGCCAGCGCCACCGCGCCGCCCGGCTCGACCACGACCTTGAAGTGGCGGAAGGCGAAGCGCATGGCCTCGGCGACCTCGTCGTCGGTGACGACGAGCCCGCCCGCCAGCCGCCTGGCGTTGATGGTGAAGGTGATGCGTCCCGGCGTCGGCGCCAGCAGGGCGTCGCAGAAGGAGCGGGCAGCCGGATCGTTCTCGACCCAGGCGGCCGCCGCCAGCGAGCGCGTGGTGTCGTCGAAGCCGGCCGGTTCGCAGCAATAGACGGGCGTGCCCGGACTGCGGGCGGCGATCGCCGTCGAGACGCCGGCGACGAGGCCGCCGCCGCCGGCCGGCACCAGCACCGCGTCGAGCCGGACGCCCTTGGCCGCCGCCTGCATCGCGATCTCCAGCCCGCAGGTGCCCTGGCCGGCGATGACGTTGGGCTCGTCGTAGGGCCGGATGATGGTGGCGCCGCGCTCGGCCGCGAGCCGCTCGCCGAGTTCCTCGCGGCTTTCGGTGTAGCGGTCGTAGAACACCACCTCGGCGCCGTAGCCGCGCGTGTTCTCGACCTTGATCGCGGGCGCGTCGGCCGGCATGACGATGAGGGCCGGGATTCCCGCGGCCTGGGCGGCCGCGGCCAGCCCCTGGGCATGGTTGCCGGACGAATAGGTGACGACGCCGCGGGCCCGCACCTCGGGGGGCAGGGCGGCGACGCTGTTGTAGGCGCCGCGGAACTTGAACGAGCCGGTGCGCTGCAGCATCTCGGCCTTCATCAGCAGACGTCCGCCGAGGATGGCGTTGGCCGCCGGAACCTCGAGGAGCGGCGTCAGCACCGCCTCGCCGCGGATGCGCTCGGCCGCCTGGTCGATCGCGCCGATGTCGGGGGCACCGGCCGCCAGCGGCGGCAGCCGCTCGGGCGGAATGATGGGCGCGGTCGCGAGCGCGGCATGCATCGTCATCGGAGACTCCGGTGGCAAGGGGGCGGCGCTCAGAGCGCCAGCAGGGGCGGCAGCTGGTCGAGAGCGGTGACGGTGCCGGCGGGCCGGCCGGGCAGGCCCTCCGGCGGCTGCCCGGTGCGGTCGACATGGACCGCCTGGAAGCCGAAGCAGGCGGCGCCGGCGACGTCCCAGCCGTTGGCCGAGACGAAGCAGACCTCGGCCGGCGTGCAGGCGAAGCGCTCGCAGGCGAGCGCATAGACCGAGGGATGGGGCTTGTAGGTGGCGACCGGGTCGACCGACAGCACCGCGTCGAGCAGACGCCCGATGCGCGCCGCCGAGACCGCGGCCGCCAGCATCGACGGGCTGCCGTTGGAGAGGATTGCGGTCGGCCGGCCCGCCGCCTTGAGGCGGGTCAGCAGCGGCCGCGCGTCGGCATAGGCGTCGAGCTCGAGATAGCTCGCCATCAGCCGCGCCCGCAGGCCGGGATCGGCGATCGCGAGCGCCGCCATCGCGTGGTCGAGGGCGGCGCCGGTGACGTGCCAGAAATCCTCGTAGCGGCCCATCAGGCTGCGCAGCCAAGTGTATTCGAGCTGCTTGCGCCGCCACAGTTCGCTGAGCTGGTGGCTGCGCTCGCCCAGCAGGTCCTTCCAGCGCCGCGCCGCGGCGGCGACGTCGAAGAGGGTGCCGTAGGCGTCGAAGACGCAGACCCGCGTCGCCTGGAGCGCCGCCGCGCTCATCGCCGGAGGTCCGCGGAGAGCGCGACCGGCGTGCCGGCGCCGGCCAGACGCCAGCGATAGACCTGGACGTTCTCCATGACGCGCTGGACGTAGTTGCGGGTCTCGTTGAAGGGGATCATCTCGACCCAGTCGATCGGGTCGCGCGGGCCGGTCCGCGGGTCGCCGTAGTCCTGGACCCACTGGCGCGAGCGGCCCGGGCCGGCATTGTAGGCGGCGACCGCCAGGATGTAGGAGCCG
>NZ_JAYSFE010000022.1:0-48648 GCF_041913585.1 Allostella sp. | reverse complement strand
ACGTCTCCGAGATGAGCTGGACCAAGAAGAACGTCCACCCGGGCAAGATCGTCTCCACCAGCCAGGAAGTCGAGGTCATGGTCCTCGACGTCGATCCGCAGAAGCGGCGGATCAGCCTCGGCCTGAAGCAGTGCCTGGAGAACCCCTGGGAGTCGTTCGTCGAGAAGTACCCGGCCGGCACCGAGCTCGAGGGCGAAGTGCGCAACATCACCGAGTTCGGCCTCTTCGTGGGCCTGCCCGGCGACATCGACGGCATGGTGCATCTCTCCGACCTCGACTGGAGCCGCCCGGGCGAGACCGCGATCCAGGACTTCCGCAAGGGCGACCAGGTCAAGGTCAAGGTGCTCGACGTCGACATCGACAAGGAGCGCATCAGCCTCGGCATCAAGCAGCTCGAGAGCGATCCCTTCGAGTCGGCGCTGAGCCGGCTGAGCAAGGGCCACGTCGTGACCTGCACCGTGACCGGGATCCAGGAAGGCGGCCTCGACGTCACCATGGCGGACGGCGTGCCGGGCTTCATCCGCAAGTCCGAGCTGTCGCGCGACCGCAGCGAGCAGCGGCCCGACCGCTTCGCCGTCGGCGAGAAGGTCGATGCCAAGGTGACCAACATCGATCGCGCCACCCGCAAGGTGACGCTGTCGATCAAGGCCCGCGAGCTCGACGAGGAGAAGCGCGCGATGGCGGAGTTCGGCTCGTCCGACTCCGGCGCCAGCCTCGGCGACATCCTGGGGGCGGCCATGAACCGCGCCCGCCAGGACCGCGAGAAGACCGAGGACTAGCAGGACTGCGGGCTGCCGTCCCCGCGACGGCAGCCCGCACGTTCCTGTCGACGGTCTTCCTCCATCGACCGGATGCCCGGAAGCGACCCCGACCGCCTGATCGACCGCCGCCGCCTCAAGCGGCGGCTGGCGGCATGGCGGGTGGTGGCCGTCCTGGCACTGCTCGCCGCCGGATTGCTGGCGGTCGATCCCGAGGGCGGCTTCCTTGGCCGCCCCCACGTCGCCCGCCTCTGGGTGACCGGCTTCATTTCCGACGATTCCGACCGCGACAAGGCGATCCGCAAGCTCGCCGAGGACGACGACGTGGCGGCGGTCGTGGTCCGCATCGACAGTCCCGGCGGGGCGGTCGGCGGCGGCGAAGGGCTCTATCGCGCGCTGCGGTCGCTGGCCGAGAAGAAGCCGACCGTCGCCGTCATCGACTCGCTCGGCACCTCGGCCGCCTACATGGCGGCGCTCGGGACCGAGCGCATCTTCGTGCGCGACACCAGCGTCACCGGCTCGATCGGCGTCCTCATGCAGTCGGCCGACGTCACCGCCCTCCTGGAGCGGCTCGGCATCAAGCCCGAGACCATCAAGAGCGCGCCGCTGAAGGGCACCCCGAACCCGCTCGAGCCGCTGACCCCCGCCGCGCGCGAGGCCGCCGAGACGGTGGTGCGCGACCTCTACGACCAGTTCGTCGACATGGTGGCGGAGCGTCGCCGCATCGAGCGGCCGCGCGTCGTCGAGCTCGCCGACGGCCGGGTCTTCACCGGCCGCCAGGCGAAGGCGCTGGGCCTCGTCGACGAGAGTGGCGGCGAAGCCTCCGCCCGGGCATGGCTGGAACGCAGCAAATCGGTGGCCCGCAAGCTGCGGTCGGTCGACATCCGGCCGGGCGAATCCGGCTCGTGGGTCGACGCGGCAGTCGCGACTTTCGGAAAAGTCCTTTTCTCTGAGAGACTTAAGGTTGACGCTCCGGTTTCGGTTTGGCACCCTGGCCAGTATGGGAACGACTGACGGACCGTCGGTCGGCCGGTCTGCACGGATGACCGGAGCCCGGGAGGTGCTGCGATGACCAAGTCCGAGTTGATCCTGCGGCTCGCGGAACTCAATCCCCACCTCTACCAGCGCGACGTCGAGCGGATCGTCACCACCATCTTCGAGGAGGTGATCGAGGCGCTGGCGCGTGGCGATCGCGTGGAACTGCGCGGTTTCGGCGCCTTCTCGGTCAAGGAGCGCGACCCGCGCGTCGGCCGCAACCCGCGGACCGGCGAGGCCGTCAAGGTCGAACGCAAGCGCACCCCCTTCTTCAAGACCGGCAAGCAGCTCCGCGAGCGGCTCAACGCCGCGGAATCCTGATCGCCGGCACAACGGATCCCTCCCCCCCGTGCGCTTTCTCTTCTGGCTCCTCGCGCTGCCGCTGCTGGCGGCGATCGCCGCCTTCGCGGTGACCAACCGCGCGCCGGTCGCGCTCGAACTCTGGCCCCTGCCGTTCGTCGCGACGGTGCCGGCCTTCCTGGTGATTCTGGTCGCGCTCGCGCTCGGCATGGGCATCGGCGCCGCCGCCGCGTGGCTGTCGGCCGGCATGCGGCGGCGCGAGATGCGCCGCCGTGGCCGCCGCATCGACGCCCTGGAGACCGAGGTGCAGATCCTGCGCCGCCGCATCGCCGAAGGCGACGGCCTGGGCCAGACGCCGGGCCCGCGCCCGGCGCGCGCGCTCGTCGCCGGGACGCAACGGGAACGCGCATGACCGCCGCCCCGCCCCGGATGGTCGATGCCGCCGCCGTCGAGCGCGCCCTCGACTACCCCTCGCTGGTCGCGGCGCTGGACGAGGCGTTCCGCGCCGGCCGCGAGGTGCCGCTGCGACACCACCACCCGATCCCGCAGCCGGCCGGGCGCGACGCCATGCTGCTGCTGATGCCGGCCTGGAGCCGCGGCGGCGCCGTCGGCATCAAGATCGTCACCGTCTATCCCGACAATGGCCGCCGCGGCCTGCCGGCCGTCATCGGCACCTACCTGCTGCTCGACGGCGCGACCGGGGCGCCGCGCGCGGTGATCGACGGCAGCACCCTGACGGTCCGGCGCACCGCCGCCGCCTCGGCGCTCGCCGCCTCGCGCCTCGCCCGCACGGACGCCCGGCGCCTCGTCATCGTCGGCACCGGTGCGCTGGCGCCGCATCTCGTGCGCGCCCATGCCGCCGTGCGCCCGATCCGCGAGGTCGCCGTCTGGGGCCGCCGCCGCGAGGCCGCCGAGGCGCTGGCCGGCCGGCTCGCGGCCGAAGGGTTCGACGCCCGGCCGACCGCCGATCTCGCGGGGGCCGTCCGCACGGCCGACATCGTGAGCTGCGCCACCCTCGCCAACGAGCCCCTGGTGCGCGGGGAGTGGCTCCCGCCCGGCTGCCATCTCGACCTCGTCGGCGGCTTCACGCCGACCATGCGCGAGGCGGACGACGAGGCCGTGCGGCGGGCCCGCATCTTCGTCGACACCCGCGAAGGCGCGCTGCACGAGGCGGGCGACCTGGTGCAGCCGATCGCGGCCGGGATCGTCTCGGCGGCCGACGTCGTCGGCGACCTCTTCGACCTCGCCCGCGGCACCGTCCCCGGCCGCGAATCCCAGGACGAGATCACCTACTTCAAGTCGGTCGGGACGGCGCTCGAGGATCTGGCGGCGGCCGAACTGCTCGTCCAGCGGCTGTGAGCCCGCGAATGCCCGTTCCGGTCAAGATCTGCGGGCTGACCCGCCCCGAGGCGGTGGCGGCGGCGGTCGCCGGCGGTGCCGCCTTCGTCGGCTTCGTCTTCTATCCGCGTTCGCCGCGGGCGGTGATGCCGGAGGTCGCCGGGCAACTCGCGGCCGCGGTGCCGAAGGGCGTCACCAAGGTCGGCCTCTTCGTCGATGCGGACGACGCGACGATCGCCCGCGTTCTCGCCGCCGTCCCGCTCGACCTGCTGCAGCTCCACGGCCACGAGACGCCGGAGCGCGTCGCCGCCATCCGGGCGCGCTTCGGCGTGCCGGTGATGAAGGTGCTCCCCGTCGCCGAGCCGGGCGACGTCGAGGCCGCCGACCGCTACGCGCCGGCGGTCGATCGGCTGATGTTCGATTCCAGGCCGCCGCGACGGCCGGACGCGCTGCCCGGCGGCAACGGCCTGCCCTTCGACTGGCGGCTGATGGCCGGCCGCCGCTGGCCGGTGCCATGGATGCTGGCCGGCGGCCTGACCCCGGAGAACGTGGCCGAGGCGGTGCGGCTGACCGGCGCCGAGGCGGTCGACGTCTCCTCCGGCGTCGAGGATGCGCCCGGCGTCAAGAACGTCGGCAAGATCGCGGCCTTCCTGGCGGCGGCCCGCGCTGCCTGACGCCCCGCGCCGCCTGACGCCCGTCGGGCCGACGCTCAGGCGGCGAGGCCCGGCACGCCCTGGGTCGTCGAATACTCGAAATGGTGGACCTCGCCCGGGAAGACGCGCTCGCGGATCGCGTGCGCCGCCGCCGCCGCCTCGGCGAAGCCCGACAGGATCAGCTTCAGCTTCCCCGGATAGGTCGCGATGTCGCCGATGGCGTGGATGCCCGGGATGCTGCTGGCGCAGGTCGCGGGGCTGACCGCGATATGGCTGTGCTCGAGGTCGAGCCCCCATTCGGCGATCGGCCCGAGATTCATCGCCAGCCCGAAGAAGGGCAGCAGCACGTCGGCCTCGAGCCGGCGCACCTTGCCGTCGAGCGTCGCGACGTCGACGCCCGCCAGCTGGCCGTCGGCGCCGGCGAGCCCCGCCAGCTGGTAGGGCACCACCAGTTCGATCGCCCCCTCGCGCGCGAGCGCGTCGAGGCGGGCGGCGCTCTCCGGCGCCGCGCGGAACTTCGGCCGGCGGTGGACGACCATGATCCGTTCGGCGATGCCGGCCAGCGCCAGCGCCCAGTCGACCGCGGAATCGCCGCCGCCGGCGATGACGACCCGCTTGCCGCGCAAGTCCTCGCGCCGCTTCACCATGTAGAAGACGCTCCGCCCCTCGTAGGCCGCGATGCCGTCGAGCGGCGGCCGGTTGGGGCCGAAGGCGCCGACGCCGGCCGCCACGATGACGGCGCGCGCCAGGATGCGGGTGCCGGTCGAGGTCTCGACCCGGAAGCGCTCGCCTTCGGGCGTCAGCGCCGTCACCTGCTGCCCGAAGTGCCAGGTCGGGTGGAAGGGCGCCGCCTGCTCGACCAGCCGGTCGACGAGGTCGGCGGCATCGATCTTCGGGTGGCCGGGGATGTCGTAGATCGGCTTCTCGGGATAGAGCGCCGCGCACTGGCCGCCGGCCATGTCGAGGGCGTCGACGACATGGCAGCGCATCCGCAGCATGCCGCATTCGAAGATGGCGAAGAGGCCGACGGGTCCGGCGCCGACGATGACGACGTCGGTCTCGTGTGCGGCGCTTGACATGGCGACTCCCCGGCTGGGATTTACGGCGGCGATGACGCCTCGGACGACGAATCGCGCGTAACATGATGGCGGCGTCCGTGCTCCGCAACCCTCGCCCGTGAGCACTTGGCCGACCGATGCGCCCGCCCGCCCCCGTTTACCGCGTTCCGCTCCCCGACCTCGCGGCGACGCACGCGCTGGCGCGCCGGCTGGCCGGGCTGGCCCGGCCCGGCGACACGATCGCGCTGTCGGGCGATCTCGGCGCCGGGAAGACGGAATGGGCCCGCGCCTTCGTCCGCGCCCGCCTCGGCCGGCCCGACGAGGAGGTGCCGAGCCCGACCTTCACCCTGGTCCAGATCTACGGCGACGGCGACGGGGAGATCTGGCATGCCGACCTCTACCGCCTGACGCACCCGGACGAGGCGCTGGAGCTCGGCCTGGAGGATGCCCTGGGCCATGCCATCGTCGTCCTGGAATGGCCGGAACGCATCGCCCGCCTGCTGCCGCGCGACCGGCTGGACATCGCCTTCACGCTCACGGACGGGGCGCGGTTCGCCGACCTCGTGCCCCACGGAAACTGGATCGACCGCATGACAGGAGCCCTGCCGTGACCGCCGCGCCCGGACCGGACGCGCGCACCGCTGCCGTGGAGGCCTTCCTCGCCCGCGCCGGCTGGGCCGACGCGGCGCGGCGTCCGCTGGCGGGCGACGCATCCTTCCGGCGCTACCTGCGCCTCTCCCGTGCGGACGGCAGCAGCGCCATCCTGATGGACGCGCCGCCGCCGATGGAGGACGTGCGGCCCTTCGTGCGCATCGCCGGCCTGCTCGGGGAGCTGGGCCTGACGGCACCGCGGATCCTCGCCCACGCCCCGCGCAGCGGGCTGGTTCTGGAGGAGGATCTGGGCGACGACACTTTCGCCGCCCTGCTCGACCGCGGCACCGATCCGGAAGCGCTCTTCGCGGCCGCCGTCGACGTCTTGGTCCACCTTCGCCAGCGCGTCACCGCGGCCGATCTCGCGACGCTCCCGACCTTCGGCGTGCCGCGTCTGGCCGAGGAATCGGCCCTGGTCACCGACTGGTTCCTGCCGGCCTGGACCGGGCGCCCGACTCCGCCCGAGCTGCGCGCCGACTACGTGGCACGCTGGACCGGCGTGCTGACCCGGGCGCCGTTCGGCCCGCCGACGCTCGTGCTGCGCGACTATTTCGCCAGCAACCTGATATGGCTGCCGCAGCGCGACGGTGTCCGGCGCTGCGGCCTGCTCGATTTCCAGGATGCGGTCGCCGGCCCGGCGGCCTATGACCTCGTCTCGCTTTTGGAGGACGTCCGCCGCGACGTCCCCGACGAACTCGGAGCCCGGATGTACGAACGCTACCTCGATCGCGCCGGCATCGCCGACCGCGACGGCTTCCGGCACGCCTATGCCGTGCTCGGCGCCCAGCGCAACCTGCGCATCGCCGGGGTCTTCACCCGCCTCCACCGGCGCGACGGCAAGGCCCACTATCTCGCCTTCATGGATCGCGTGTGGGCGCTCGTCGCCCGTGACCTCGGCCATCCGGCCCTCGCCCCGATCGCCGAATGGCTGGACCGGCACGTGCCCGTCGCCTGGCGGACCCGCCCGCCGGTCCGGGGGGTGGCATGACGCCGATCCGCACGGGCATGGTGCTGGCGGCCGGGCTCGGCACCCGGCTGCGACCGCTGACCGACAGCCTGCCGAAGCCGCTGGTCACCGTCGGCGGCGAGACCCTGATCGACCGCATCCTCGACCGCATGGCGGAGGCCGGGGTCGAGGAGGTCGTGGTCAACCTGCACCACAAGGCCGACCAGCTGTCCGGCCACCTCGCCCGGCGGACGCGGCCGCGCATCCTCGAATCGCGCGAGGAGGCCCTGCTCGAGACGGGCGGCGGCGTCGCCCGGGCCCTGCCGCGGCTCGGCGACGCCCCCTTCTTCGTCGTCAACGGCGACGTGCTGTGGCGCAACGGCAAGCGCTCGGCGCTGGAGCGGCTGGCCGCGGCCTGGGACGAGACGCGGATGGATGCGCTCCTGCTGCTGCAGCGGACCGTGACGGCGATCGGCTATGACGGCCGCGGCGACTTCATGCTGAGCCAGGACGGCATGGTGCGGCGCCCCAAGCCCGGCGAGATCCCGCCCTACCTGTTCGCCGGCATCCAGATCCTGCACCCGCGGCTCTTCGCGGGCGCCCCCGACGGCGCCTTTTCGCTCAACCGGCTCTACACGGAGGCGGCCGAGGCCGGCCGCCTGGGCGGCATCCTGCACGACGGCGAGTGGTACCATGTCGGCACGCCCGAGGCGCTGGCCGCGGCCGAGGAGGCCCTGGCGACCGCCCGCTTCTGGCTCTAGCCGGCCCGCCCGTCGATGACCGGCGGCCCGCGCATCTTCTCGATCCCGGCGGGCGTGCCCTTCGTCGACGCGCTGGCGGAGGGGATGCTGGCCGAGGCCGCCGGCGATCCACTGCGGCTGGCGGAGATGACGGTGCTGCTGCCGACCCGGCGCGCCGGACGGGCGCTGCGCGAGGCCTTCCTGCGCCATGCCGGCGGCCGGCCGCTGCTGCTGCCGCGGATGACGCCGCTCGGCGACGTCGACGCCGACGAACTGGTCCTGGCGCCGGCCGACGAGGCCGGGCCCGAGACCGGCCTGGAGAGCCCGCTCGCGATCGGCGGCCTTGCCCGGCAGATGCTGCTCGCCCGCATGGTGCTGGCCTGGGGCGCCGCCCGTCCGCCCGAGGAGGTCGGCCCGGCCGGTGCCCCCTCGCCCGGCCAGGCGGCGGCGCTGGCCGGTGAACTGGCACGGCTGCTCGACCAGCTCCAGACCGAGGGCATCGACCCCGCCCGGCTCGCCGAACTCGGCGGCGACTTCGCCCACCACTGGGAGCGCACCCTCTCCTTCCTCGGCATCCTGACCGACGCCTGGCCGGCCCTGCTGGCCGAGCGCGACCTGGCCGACCCGGCCCGGCGCCGCGACCAGTTGCTGCGCCGCCAGGCGGAACAGTGGCGCCGAACGCCACCTGCGGCGCCCGTCTATGCCGCCGGCTCGACCGGCTCGATCCCGGCGACGGCACAGCTCCTGGCGGTGGTGGCGCGGCTGCCGAACGGTGCCGTCGTCCTGCCCGGCCTCGACAATCGCGGCGACCCGCTGCTGTGGCCGGCGATCGCCGCCGACCCGACCCACCCGCAGCACGGCATGGCGCGGCTGCTCGACGCCCTCGGGGTGGCGCCGCACACGGTGCCGGACTGGCCCTGGCCCGCGGGTGCCGGCACGGCCCCCCGCGCCCGGCTCTTCGGCGAGGCGCTGCGGCCGGCGGTCGCGACCGAGGTCTGGACCCGGCCCGAATGGCGGCAGGCCGCCGGCCTCGGCCCGGCCGGGATCGACCGCGCGCTCGAAGGCATCGCCCGCATCGACTGCCCCGGCCCGCATGAGGAGGCGGGCGCCGTCGCGCTGCTGCTGCGCGAGGTGCTGGAGACGCCGGGGCGCACCGCCGCCCTCGTCACCACCGACCGCGCGCTCGCCCGCCGGGTGGCGGCCGAGCTCGCGCGCTGGGGCGTCGCCGTCGACGATTCGGCCGGCACGCCCCTCGACCAGACGCCGCCCGGCACTTTCCTGCGCCTCCTGGCGGCGGCCCTGGCCGAGGCGGCGGCGCCGGTGCCGCTGCTCGCCCTGCTGAAACATCCGCTGGCGGCGGGCGGCATGGCCGACGGCCGCTTCCGCCGGCGCGTCCGCCGGCTGGAGACCGCCGTGCTGCGCGGCCCCCGGCCGGCCCCCGGCCTCGCCGGGATCGCCGCCACGCTGGCGGCCGCCGGAGCGGCCCTGCCCCCCGGCGATCGCCGCGCCGGTCCGCTCGCGGTCCTCGGCGCCTTCGCCGGCGCGCTCGAACGGCAGATGCGGCCGCTGGCCGAGGCGCTGGCCGCCCCGGCCGTCGATCTCGCGACGCTGGTTCGCGCCCATGTCGCCGCCGCCGAGGCACTGGCGGCGAGCGATCGCGAAGCCGGCGCCGCCCGCCTGTGGCGCGGCGAGGCCGGCGAGGCGGCGGCCCGCTTCGTCGCCGACCTGCTGGCGGCCGCGGCCGACTTTCCGCCGATTGCCGGCGCCGCCTATCCCGGCCTGTTCGAGGCCCTGGCCGGTGGGGTGGCGGTTCGCCCGGCCTATGGCAGCCATCCGCGCCTGCACATCTGGGGACCCCTGGAGGCCCGGCTGCAGCAGGCCGACCGGCTGGTCCTGGGCGGCCTCAACGAGAGCACCTGGCCCGGCGTCGCCCGCTCGGACCCCTGGCTCAGCCGGCCGATGCGCGCCCGCCTCGGCCTGCCGGCGCCCGAGCGTCGGATCGGGCTCGCCGCCCACGACTTCGTGCAGGCGGCGGCGGCCTCCGAAGTGTTCCTGACCCGCGCCGTCAAGGTCGAGGGCACGCCGACCGTGGCCAGCCGCTGGCTGCTCCGGCTCGACACGATGCTGGCGGCGCTCGGCCGGACGATACCGCGGGCGGCCGCCCCCCGCGTCTGGCAGCAGCGCCTCGACGACCGCGACGCCGGCGCGGACGGCGTGCCGGTTGCCCGGCCGGCCCGGCCGCAGCCGCCGCCGCGGCCCTGCCCGCCGGTCGCGCTGCGCCCGCGCAGCCTGCGGGTCACCGAGATCGAGACCTGGCTCGCCGACCCGTATGCCATCTATGCCCGCCATCTGCTCGGGCTGCGGGCGCTCGATCCCATCGACATGGACCCCGGTGCCGCCGAGCGCGGCACCATGATCCACCACGCCCTCGACCGCTTCGTCGCCGCCTGCCCGCCGCCCCTGCCGCTGCCCGCCGATGCCCGCGACCGCCTGCTGGCCTTCGGGCGGGAGGCGCTGGCGGAACTGCTGGAGCGCCCGATCGTGCGCGCCTTCTGGTGGCCGCGCTTCGCGCGCATCGCCGACTGGTTCCTCGCCGAGGAGGCGGCCCGCCGCGCCGCGATCGCCCAGTCCTGGACCGAATGCGGCGGAAGCTGGACCATTCCCGGTCCCGCCGGCCCGTTCCGCCTGTCGGGGCGGGCCGACCGGATCGACCGGCTGCACGGCGGCGCCGCCGCGATCATCGACTACAAGACGGGCAGCGCACCGAACAAGGCCGCGGTCGAGCGGGGCCGGGCGCCGCAGCTCCCGCTCGAGGCGGCGATGGTCGCGGCCGGCGCCTTCGCCGGCGTGCCGCAGCAGCCGGTCGCCGAACTCGCCTATTGGCGGCTGTCCGGGGCGGCCCCGGCCGGCGAGATCGTCCCGATCGCCGCCACGCGCGAGCGGGTGGAGGCGCTGGCGGCGGATGCGCGCGACGGCCTGGCCGCCCTCGTCGCCCGCTTCGACGACCCGGCCACCCCCTATCTCGCGCAGCCGCGGCCGGACTGGGTGCCGCGCTTCAGCGACTATACCCATCTCGCCCGGGTCGGCGAGTGGGCCGACGGCGCCGCGGAGAACGAGGAGTGAGCGCCGACGACCCGCTGCTCGGCGAACTGCTCGCCGACGCCGCCCGCGTCCAGCGCGAGGCCGCCGATCCCGCCGTGTCCGCCTGGGTCGGTGCCTCGGCCGGCACCGGCAAGACCACGGTGCTGACCAACCGCATCCTGCGCCTGCTGCTGACCGGCGTGGCGCCGGAGCGCCTGCTCTGCCTGACCTTCACCAAGGCGGCGGCGGCGGAGATGGCGATCCGTCTGCACGGCGTGCTCGGGCGCTGGGCGACCACCGACGAGACCGACCTGCGGCAGCGCCTGCGCGCGCTGGAGGGCGAGGACCCCGGCCAGGAGCGCTGCGACCGCGCCCGGCGCCTCTTCGCGCGCGTGCTCGACACGCCCGGGGGCATGCGCATCCAGACCATCCATGCCTTCTGCCAGTCGCTGCTCGCCCGCTTCCCGATCGAGGCCGGGGTACCGCCGCACTTCGACGTCGCCGACGAGGCCACGGCCGCCGAGCTGCTGGCGGCCGCGCTGCGCGAGACGCTGGCCGCCGCCGGCCGCGAGCCGGCGCTGGCCGATGCCGTCGCCGAGATCGCCCGCCACGTCCGCGAGGATGCCTTTCTCGACCTGCTGCGCGGCCTGCTCGGCCGCCGCGGCCGGCTGGTGCGGATGCGCGACCGGGCCGGCGGCCTCGCCCCCCTGCTGGCGCGCCTCGCCGGCACGCTCGGCGTGCCGGAGGACGCGACCGAGGCCGGCGTGCTGGCCGCGGGCTGCGCCGCGGGCGCCTGCGACGAGGCGAGCCTGCGCATGGCGGCGCGGGCGCTCGCCGGCGGCAGCGGCCCCGAGGCCCAGCGCGCCGCGCGCATCCTGGCCTGGCTCGACGCGGCCGACCGCCCGGGCGGGTTGTCCGACTATTGCGGCGTCTTTCTCACCAACGAGGGCGAGGTGCGCAGGCGCCTCGTCAACAAGGCGACGCTGACCGCCTACCCGGGTTCCGAGAGGGCGCTGCAGGACGAGGCCGAGCGGCTGGTGGCGCTGCTCGACCGGGCGCGATCGGCCGGCGTGCGCGCCGCGACGGCGGCGCTGCTGCGGCTCGGCGACGCCATCCTCGCCCGCTACCAGCAGGCCAAGGCCGCCCGCGCGCTGCTCGACTACGAGGACCTGATCCTGCGCACGGGCGAGCTCTTCGCCCGGCCCGGGATCGCGCCCTGGGTGCTCTACAAGCTCGATGGCGGCATCGACCATGTCCTGGTCGACGAGGCCCAGGACACCAGCCCCGAGCAGTGGCAGGTGGTGGCGGCGCTGGCCGAGGAGTTCTTCGTCGGCCACAGCGCCCGGCCGGAGCCGCGGACCGTGTTCGCGGTCGGCGACGTCAAGCAGTCGATCTACAGCTTCCAGGGCGCCGATCCGGACGCCTTCCGGCGGATGCGTGCCCGCTTCCAGGCGCAGGCGGACGCGGTCGACGCCGGCTGGCGCTCGCTCGAGCTCAAGCTGTCCTTCCGCTCGACCGAGGCGGTGCTGACGGCGGTCGACGCCGTCTTCGCCCAGGCCGAGGCGCGGGACGGTCTCGCCGACCCCGCCCGTGGCGACCCGGCGGTGATCGAGCATCTCGTCCGGCGCCGCGGCCAGGCCGGCCGCGTCGAGCTGTGGCCGCTGCTGGCCCCCGCCGAGGCCGACGGCGAGGCTCCCTGGTCGCCGCCCCTCGAGCAGCGCTTCGCGGTCTCGCCGCAGGCCCGCCTCGCCCGACGCATCGCCCGGCTGGTGCGCGGCTGGCTCGACGGCGGTGCCCGGCTCGAGTCCGAGGGGCGGCCGATCCGGCCCGGCGACGTCATGGTCCTGCTGCGCCGGCGCGCCGGGTTCGCCCAGCAGATGGTGCGCGCCTTCAAGGACGCCGGCGTGCCGGTGGCCGGCGTCGACCGCATGGTGCTGCCGCAGCAGATCGCGGTCATGGATCTCTCCGCCCTCGGCCGCTTCGTGCTGCTGCCCGAGGACGACCTCAACCTGGCGGCGCTCCTCAAGAGCCCGCTGGTCGGCCTCGACGAGGAGGCGCTGTTCCGGCTCGCCGCCGGCCGCGGCCGGCGCTCGCTGTGGTCGACCCTGGCGCGGCGGCGGGCGGAGTTCCCCCAGACGTGGGAATTCCTCTCCGGCCGGCTGGCGCGTGCCGACTTCGTGACGCCCTTCGCCTTCTTCGCCGAGACGCTGGGGCCGCTCGGCGGCCGCCGCCGCCTGCTCGACCGGCTGGGCCCCGACGCCGCCGACCCGATCGACGAGTTCCTGTCGCAGACGCTGGCCCACGAGCGCGTCCACGCGCCCAGCCTCCAGGGCTTCCTGCACTGGCTCGACATCCAGTCGTCCGAGCTCCGGCGCGAGGTCGAGGCCGGCACCGACGCCGCCCGCGTGATGACGGTCCACGGCGCCAAGGGGCTGGAGGCGCCGATCGTCTTCCTGCCCGACACCGCCCAGGTTCCACGCACCGGCGCGGCGCTGCTGTGGGGCGCGGACGGCGCGGACGACATCCTGCTCTGGCCGCCCCGGCGGGCGGGCGAGGACGGCGTCTGCCGGCAGCTGCGCCTCGCCGACCAGCAGCGCCAGCTCCAGGAATATCGCCGCCTCCTCTACGTCGCCATGACGCGGGCCCGCGACCGGCTCTATGTCTGCGGCTGGCGCGGCAGGAACGAGCCCACGGCCGGCAACTGGCACGCGCTGGTGGCGGCCGGGCTCGCGGCCGCCGACCTCGGCGAGGAGGTGACGGACCCGGCGCTGGCCGACGGCGAGAAGGAGGACGGCGAGGAGGACGGGCGCATCCTGCGCTTCGACGTGGCCGGCGACCGGGTCGAGACGACGCCGGCGGCCGGCACCGAGGTCGATGCCGCCGCGGACCCGCCGTGGCTGACCCGTCCCGCGCCGCCGGAGCCGCGGCCGAGCCGGCCGCTCGCGCCGTCGCGGCCGAGCGAGGAGGAGCCGGCACCGCGTTCCCCGGTCGGGCCCGACGACGGGATCCGCTTCCGGCGCGGCCTCCTGCTGCACCGGCTGCTGCAGACGCTGCCCGACCTCGCCGCGCCGGAGCGGGAGGCGGCCGCCCGGCGCTTCCTCGCCCTGCGCGCCCACCGGCTCGACGCGGCGACCCAGGCCGCCTGGGCGGCCGAGGCGCTGGCCGTGCTGGAGCATGGCGAGGCGGCGCCCCTGTTCGCCGCCCCGGGCCGGGCCGAGGTGCCGGTCGTCGGGCGGATCGGGGACGACGCCATCTCCGGCACGATCGACCGGCTGATCGTGACCGACCGGGAGGTGGTGATCCTCGACTACAAGACCAACCGTCCCCCGCCCGCCCTCGAGGCGGACACGCCGCCGCTCTACCTGCGCCAGATGGCGGCCTACCGCGCCGCGGTCGCCGCCATCTATCCCGACCGGCCGGTGCGCTGCGCCATCCTGTGGACCGACGGGCCGCGGCTGATGTGGCTGTCCGACGCCCTGCTGCCGGGCCGCGCCGGTGCCGCGCCGCCTCCTTGACCCTCTTCGACCGCGTCCCCTAATTTCGCGGACCTGCCACAACACGAGCGGCGCTTCCCGCGCCGCGGAGTATCCCCAAGATGGCCACCACCAAGGTCAGCGACGACACGTTCGAGAGCAGCGTCCTCAAGGCGACCGGCCCGGTCCTGGTCGATTTCTGGGCGGAATGGTGCGGCCCCTGCAAGGCGATCGGCCCCTTCCTCGAAGACCTCTCGACCGAGATGCAGGGCCGCGTCACGGTGGCGAAGATCAACATCGACGAGAACCCGGCGACCCCGCGCAAGTACGGCGTGCGCGGCATCCCGACCCTGATCGTCTTCAAGGACGGCCAGGTGGCGGCGCAGAAGATCGGTGCCCTGCCGAAGCAGAAGCTCTACGAGTGGGTCGAATCCGTCATCTGATCCCCGCCGCCGGCAGTCACCCGTTGGCCGCCAGCACCACCCCGGCCAGATAGAGCGAGCCGCAGATCAGCACCCGGACCGGGCGCCCCCCGGACCGGGCGGCGATCGCGGCCAGCGCGGCGGCGGCGTCGGCGGCCGGCGCGGACGGAATGCCGACCGCCGCGCCCGCCGCCGCGGCGTCGGCGGCGCTCCAGCTCTTGTGCTCGCCCGGGATCGCCACCGCCTCCAGGCTCGCCGCGAACGGCGCCAGCACCCGCAGGAAGGCCCGGGGGTCGCGGTTGTCGAGCATGGCGAAGACGAGATGCGTCGGCATCGCCGGCCAGCGGGCGAGTTCCGCCGCCACCGCCTCGGCACAGGCGACGTTGTGGCCGCCGTCGAGCCACAGCTCCGAGCCGGGCGGCAGGGCGGCCGCGAGCGGGCCGCGGCGGAGCCGCTGCAGCCGTGCGGGCCACTCGACATGGGCGATCCCGGCCGCCAGCGCCGCCGGCGCGAGGCCGGGATCGAACGCCTCCAGCGCCGCCAGCGCGCCGCCGGCATTGTCGTACTGGTGCCGGCCGAGCAGGCCCGGCGCCGGCAGGTCGAGCCGCCAGTGCCGCCCCTCGTAGCGCAGCCCGGCGGCGGTCGGCGCGACCGACCATTCCCGGCCGAAGCGCCGCAGCGGCGCGCCCACCGCGGCGGCATGGCGCTCGATCACCGCCGCCGCCTCGGCGGTCTGCGGTCCGATGATCCCGGGGCAGCCGGGCTTCAGGATGCCCGCCTTCTCGCGCGCGATCGCCGCCACCGTGTCCCCGAGGAAGGCCATGTGGTCGAGCGATACCGGCGTGACGATGCTGGCCGCGGTCTTCGCCACGACGTTGGTCGCGTCGAGCCGCCCGCCCATGCCGACCTCGAGCACCAGCGCATCCGCCGGCACCCGGGTGAAGGCCAGGAAGGCGGCGGCGCCGACGATCTCGAAGAAGGTGATGGGCTCGCCCGCGTTGGCCGCCTCCACCTCCTCCAGCAGCGCGACCAGGGCGTCGTCGGAGATCAGTTCCCCGGCGAGCCGGATGCGCTCGTTGAAGCGGACGAGGTGCGGCGAGGTGAAGACATGGACCCGCCGCCCCGACGCCTCCAGGACCGCCCGGAGATAGGCACAGGTCGAGCCCTTGCCGTTGGTGCCGGTGACGTGGAAGACCGGCGGCAGGGTCTCGTGCGGCCGCCCCAGGACGTCGAGCAGGCGGCGGATGCGGCCGAGCGACAGGTCGATGACCCGCGGATGCAGGGCCAGCAGGCGGGCGAGGACGGCTTCGACGCTCAAGCGGCGCCTCCGGCGGCAGGACGGTCGGCGGGGTCGAGACGCCCCGGGTTCAGGGCGCCGAGGGGCGCTCCTCGGCGGCCGGCAGTGCGGTCGGAGCGGCGTCGTGGCCGACCAGGACCGGCTGCGGCGGCAGCACCTCGGCCGGCGGCTGCCGCCGGTGCAGCAGGTCGAGGACGCGGATCAGCGTCTGCCGCAGCTCGCGCCGCGGCACCACCATGTCGACCATGCCGTGTTCGAGCAGGTACTCCGCGCGCTGGAAGCCTTCCGGCAGCTTCTCGCGGATCGTCTCCTCGATGACGCGCGCGCCGGCGAAACCGATGACGGCGCCGGGCTCGGCCACGGTGATGTCGCCCAGCATGGCGAAGGAGGCGGTGACGCCGCCCGTCGTCGGGTCGGCGAGGACGACGAGATAGGGCAGGCCCGCCGACTTCACCTCCTCGATGGCGATGGTGGTGCGCGCCATCTGCATCAGGGAGAGGATGCCCTCCTGCATGCGCGCCCCGCCCGAGGCCGGGACAACGATGAGCGGCGCCTGCTGGAGGACCGCGAGCCGCGCGGCCGCGACCAGTCCCTCGCCGACGGCGACGCCCATCGAGCCGCCCATGAAGTCGAACTCGAAGCAGGCGACGACGGCGTTGGCGCCGCCGAGCCGGCCATGCGCCACCTTGACCGCGTCGTCCGCCTGGTGGCGGCCCTGCGCCTCGCGCAGCCGGTCCGAATAGCGCTTCACGTCGCGGAACTTCAGGGGATCGGCCGGCGTCTTCGGCAGCTCGATCTCGTGGTAGGTGGCGTCGTCGAACAGCATCGCGAAGCGGCGGCGGGCGCCGATCCGGAGATGATGTCCGCAATGGTGGCAGACGTGGAGGTTCGCCTCGAGCTCGCGATGGAAGATCATCTGCCCGCAGGCCGGGCACTTGTGCCAGAGATTGTCGGGCACGTCCGCCTTGCGGACCAGCGCCCGGATCTTCGGGCGGACGAAGTTGGTGAGCCAGTTCACGACACGACCGCCCGCTCGGCCTGCCGGACCCCGGCGGCGAGCTCCGCCACGAAGCCTGCCACGCGGTCGACGACGTCGGGCGCCACCGTGCCGTCGGCGGCGATCGCCTGCTCGACCCGGCGGACGATGGCCGAGCCGACGACGACCCCGTCGGCGATTCGGGCCGTGACCGTCGCCTGGGCGGGCGTGTTGATGCCGAAGCCGACCGCGACCGGGAGCGCGGTGTGGCGGCGGATGCGGGCGACCAGCGCCGCCACCTGCGCCTCGGCCGCCGAAGCGGTGCCGGTGACGCCGGTGATCGAGACGGCATAGACGAAGCCGCTGGCGCCCTCGAGCACCTTGGGCACCCGCGCCTCGGGCGTCGTCGGCGCGACGAGACGGATGAGGTCGATGCCCTCGGCGGCGGCCGGCACCGCCAGCGGCTCCGCCTCCTCGGGGGGCAGGTCGACGATGATGAGGCCGTCGACCCCGGCCGCCCTGGCGTCGCGGCAGAAGCGCTCCGGCCCGTACTGCAGGATCGGGTTGTAGTAGCCCATGAGGACGATCGGCGTGTCCTCGTCGCGGACCCGGAAGTCGCGGACCAGGGCCAGCGTCTTGACCATGGTCTGGCCTGCCCTGAGGGCGCGCAGGCCCGCCGCCTGCACCGCCGGGCCGTCCGCCATCGGGTCCGAGAACGGCATGCCGAGTTCGATGACGTCGGCCCCCGCGGCCGGCAGGCGCGCCAGGATGGCGGCAGCCGTCGCGAGATCGGGATCGCCGGCGGTGACGAAGGTGACGAGACCGGCGCGGCCCTCGCGGGCGAGCGCGGCGAAGCGGCGGGCGATGCGACCCTGGTTCATCGCGGTCGGTTCCTCGTCAGATGTCCATGCCGAGCGCGGCGGCGACGGTGAAGACGTCCTTGTCGCCGCGGCCGCACATGTTCATGACCAGCAGGTGGTCCTTCGGCAGCGTCGGCGCCATCTTGCGCACCTGGGCCAGGGCGTGCGAGGGCTCGAGCGCCGGCAGGATGCCCTCCAGGCGGGCGCAGAGCTGGAAGGCGTCGAGCGCCTCCCGGTCGGTCGCCGAGACGTAGGTCACCCGCTTCATGTCGTGCAGCCAGGAATGCTCCGGGCCGATGCCGGGATAGTCGAGCCCGGCCGAGATCGAGTGCGCCTCCTGGATCTGCCCGTCGGCATCCTGCAGGAGGTAGGTGGCGTTGCCGTGCAGCACGCCGAGGCGGCCGCCGGTCAGCGAGGCCGCATGCTGCCCGGTCTCGATGCCGTGCCCGGCCGCCTCGACCGCGGTCATCGCCACCGACGGCTCGTCGAGGAAGGGATAGAAGAGACCCATCGCGTTCGAACCGCCGCCGATGCAGGCGACCAGCGTGTCGGGCAGCCGGCCCTCGGCGGCCATGATCTGCTGGCGCACCTCCTCGCCGATCACCGACTGGAAGTCGCGGACCATGGCCGGATAGGGATGCGGGCCGGCGACCGTGCCGATGCAGTAGAAGGTGTCCTCGACCTGCGCCACCCAGGCCCGGAGCGCGTCGTTCATCGCGTCCTTGAGGGTGCCGGCGCCGGACGTCACCGGGACCACCTCGGCGCCCAGCAGGCGCATGCGGAAGACATTGGGCTTCTGCCGCTCGATGTCGGTCGCGCCCATGTAGACCGAGCACGGCATGCCGAAGAGGGCGGCGATGGTCGCCGTGGCGACGCCGTGCTGGCCGGCCCCGGTCTCGGCGATGATCCGCTTCTTGCCCATGCGGCGGGCCAGCATGACCTGGCCCAGGCAGTTGTTGATCTTGTGCGCGCCGGTATGGTTCAGCTCGTCGCGCTTGAAGTAGACCTTGGCGCCGCCGAGATGCTCGGTCAGGCGCTGGGCGAAGTAGAGCGGGCTCGGCCGGCCGACATAGTGCGCGAGATAATGGTCCATCTCGGCGCGGAAGGCCGGGTCCGCCTTGGCGGCGGCATAGGCCTGCTCGACCTCGAGGATCAGCGGCATCAGCGTTTCGGCGACGTAGCGGCCGCCATAGGGGCCGAAGTGCCCACGCTCGTCGGGCCCGGCCCGAAAGGTGTTGACGTTGCTCATCGTGATGCCTGTCCGGAAAGGCCGCGGATCATGCGTGTCCGGGCCTTCCGATGCAAGCCGGGGGATTTCGCGCCCCGGATCGGGCGCGGGCGCCCCCCCCGGGTGGACCCCCGCCAACCTTCCGGGTAGTCTGCCGGCGATCCATGGATTCCGCCCAGAAGATCGACCCGCCGTTCGAGGCGGTCCGGGTCGATGACCATCGCCTCGAATATGTCTGGCACGGCACCCCTTCCCCCGAGGGGCCGGTCCTCGTCTTCCTCCACGAGGCGCTGGGATCGGCCGGCCTCTGGCGCGACTTCCCGGCGGCGCTGGCGGCGGCGACCGGCCTGCCCGCCATGGCCTACAGCCGGCGCGGCTTCGGCCGCTCGGACCCGCGCCGACTGCCGCTGCCCGCCGACTATCTCGACCGCGAGGCCGATGTCGAGCTGCCCGGAATCCTCGCCGCCCTCGGCATCGCGCGGCCGATCCTGGTCGGCCACAGCGACGGCGCCACCATCGCGCTCATGCATGCCGGCAGCGCCGCCGGGCAGGGGGTCCTGGGCGTCGTCGCCGAGGCGCCGCACGTCTTCGTCGAGGAGGAGACGCTGGCCGGCATCCGCGAGGCGCTGCCGATCTATCGCGGCGGCCTGCGCGACCGGCTGCTGCGCCATCACGGCGACCAGACGGACGGCGTCTTCCACGGCTGGCACGACACCTGGCAGACGCCCGAGTTCCGGGGCTGGAACTGCCTCGACCGGCTGCCGCTCGTCCGCTGCCCCGTCATCGTCATCCAGGGCGAGGGCGACCAGTACGGCACCCGGAAGCAGCTCGACGCCATCGCCGAGCGCGTCGCCGGCCCGGCCGAGACGCTGATGCTGCCCGACTGCGGCCACAGCCCGCACCGCGACCGGCGCGACGAGGTGCTCGCCGTCATGACCCGTTTCATCCGCAATCTGCCGCGAGGCTGACCCCGATGGCGCCCGATTCCGCCCCCCTCGTCTTCCCCCACGACGCGGCCCCCGAGGGCGGCACCACGATCGAGGTGGCGCCCGGCATCCACTGGCTCCGGATGCCGCTGCCGTTCGCCCTCGACCACATCAACCTGTGGCTGCTCGAGGACGGCGACGGCTGGACCATCGTCGACTGCGGCATCGCCCGGGACGAGACGCGCGAGCTCTGGGCCCGCCACTTCGCCGCCAAGGCGCTGAAGGGCCCGCGCGGCGTCCGCCGGGTGATCGTCACCCATTTCCACCCCGACCATGTCGGGCTGGCGGGCTGGCTCTGCGCCGAGCTCGGCGCCGAGCTGTGGATGACCCAGACCGAGTGGCTGATGGCCCAGGCGCTGTCCGTCGACGAGCGCAACCACATCCACGGCCGGCGGACCGAGTTCTACCGCACCCACGGCCTCGGCGAGGACTGGCTCGCCCAGTTCGCCGACCGCGGCGAGCCCTACCGCACGCGCGTCGCCCCGGTGCCGTCGGTCTTCCGGCGCATCCAGGCGGGCGAGCGCATCGCCATCGGCGGGCGCGAGTGGGAGGTCGTCGTCGGCCGTGGCCACGCACCCGAACATGCCTGCCTCTTCTCCCGCGAGGCGGGGGTGCTGATCTCGGGCGACATCGTGCTGCCGAAGATCACCCCCAACGTCAGCGTCTGGCCGTCGCAGCCCGAGGCCGACCCGCTCGGCGAGTATCTCGGCTGTCTCGAGCAGTTCTTCGACCTGCCGGCCGAGACGCTGGTCCTGCCTTCGCACCGGCTGCCCTTCCACGGGCTGCATTCCCGCATCCGGGCGCTCAAGGACCACCACGACGAGCGGCTGGCCGACGTCATCCGGGCGCTCGACCGGCCGCGCCCGGCGGCGGAGATCCTGCCGGTGCTGTTCCGCCGCCAGCTCGACCTGCACCAGCTCGGCTTTGCCATCGGCGAGGCCATCGCCCACCTCGCCTACCTGCACCAGCGCGGCCGCATCGGGCGCGAGCGGCGGGCGGACGGGGTGCTCGTCTATTCGGCATAGGCCGGAACCGGCGGCGGATCGCGGCGGTTGTCGAGGTCAGTGACGAATACCGACCTCGAAAGGAGACCCGCCATGCGGACTCTCGTCGCCGCGGCCGTGCTGGCCGCCCTCGCCGCTCCGGCCTTCGCCCAGAGCACGCCCCAGATCGACCGGCGCCAGTACAACCAGGAGCGCCGCATCGAGCAGGGCTATCGCTCGGGCGCGCTGTCGGCCGAGGAGGCCTGGAAGCTCGACCGCGCGCAGCGCCGGATCGACCGGATGGAGCACCGGGCGCTCCGGGACGGCTACCTGACACCGCACGAGCGGGCCCGGATCGAGGCCGCGCAGGATCGCCAGCACCGGCGCATCGCGCGCGAGAAGCGCGACTGGAACGGCCACTGATCCGACGCCTGCCTTAGCCCGGCCGGCGTCCCGCCGGCCGGACCCGCCGGGCTGGACTTCCCGGGACGGATGGATATCTATAGGCACCGCCGAGCCGCCCCTCCCGTGCGGCGGCCCCTGCCATCCGCCCCCCGCGAGGAGACCACCCGTGCCCGGTACCGACAGCCTGAAGACGCGCCGGACTCTCGAAGTCCGAGGCAAGAGCTACGACTACTTCAGCCTGCCGGCCGCGGCCGCCACCATCGGCGACATCACGCGCCTGCCCTACTCGCTCAAGGTCCTGCTGGAGAACCTGCTGCGCTACGAGGACGGGCGCACGGTCACCGTCGACGACGTCAAGGCGATGGGCGCCTGGCTCGCCCAGCGCCGCTCGGACCGCGAGATCGCCTACCGGCCGGCGCGCGTCCTGATGCAGGATTTCACCGGCGTCCCCGCCGTCGTCGACCTCGCCGCCATGCGCGAGGCGATGGAGAAGCTGGGCGGCGACCCGCAGAAGATCAATCCGCTGTCGCCGGTCGACCTCGTCATCGACCATTCGGTGATGGTCGACGAATTCGGTTCGGCCAAGGCGTTCGGCGACAATGTCGGGCTGGAGTTCGACCGCAACCGCGAGCGCTATGCCTTCCTGCGCTGGGGCCAGACGGCGTTCCGCAACTTCCGGGTGGTGCCGCCGGGCACCGGCATCTGCCACCAGGTGAACCTGGAATACCTGTCGCAGACGGTGTGGACCAACAGCGAGGACGGCCGCACGGTCGCCTATCCCGACACGCTGGTCGGCACCGACAGCCACACGACGATGGTCAACGGCCTGGCCGTGCTGGGCTGGGGCGTCGGCGGCATCGAAGCCGAGGCGGCGATGCTGGGCCAGCCGGTGTCGATGCTGATCCCCGAGGTGGTCGGATTCAAGCTGACCGGGCGCCTGCGCGAGGGCATGACCGCGACCGACCTCGTGCTCACCGTGACGCAGATGCTGCGCAAGCACGGGGTGGTCAACAAGTTCGTCGAGTTCTACGGGCCCGGCCTCGACCACCTGCCGCTCGCCGACCGGGCGACCATCGCCAACATGGCGCCCGAGTACGGCGCCACCTGCGGCTTCTTCCCGATCGACCGCGAGACGCTCCGCTACCTCTCCTTCACCGGCCGCGACGCCGACCGCGTCGCGCTGGTCGAGGCCTACGCCAAGGCGCAGGGCATGTGGCGCGACGCCGACACGCCCGATCCCGAGTTCACCAGCACGCTCGGCCTCGACCTCTCGACGGTCGAGCCGTCGCTGGCCGGCCCGCGCCGGCCGCAGGACCGGGTGCCGCTGTCCCAGGCGGCGGCCGCCTTCGCGGCCGAGCTGCCGAAGTTCGTCGGCAGCGAGGAGCCGGGCGTCCTGAACAAGGAAGTCGCGGCGCCCGGCCAGAACTTCGCGGTCAAGCAGGGCGACGTGGTGATCGCGGCCATCACCAGCTGCACCAACACCTCGAACCCGTCGGTGCTGGTGGCGGCCGGGCTGGTGGCGCGCAACGCCCGCGCGCGCGGCCTCAAGACCAAGCCGTGGGTCAAGACCTCGCTCGCCCCCGGCAGCCAGGTCGTCACCGACTATCTCGCGGCGGCCGGTCTCCAGGTCGATCTCGACGCCATGGGCTTCCAGCTCGTCGGCTACGGCTGCACCACCTGCATCGGCAATTCCGGCCCGCTGCCGGAGCCGGTGGCGGCCGCCGTCGACGAGGGCGACCTGACGGTCGCCGCCGTCCTCTCCGGCAACCGCAACTTCGAGGGCCGCGTCCATCCGCAGGTGAAGGCGAACTACCTCGCCTCGCCGCCCCTCGTCGTCGCCTACGCGCTCGCCGGCTCGATGAAGGTCGACCTCGCGACGGAGCCGCTCGGCACCGGCAGCGACGGCCAGCCGGTCTATCTGCGCGACATCTGGCCGACTTCGGCCGAGGTCGCGGCGACCATCGAGAAGGCGCTGACGCCGAAGATGTTCACCGGCCGCTACGGCAACGTCTTCGAGGGCCCGGCCGAGTGGCGCACGATCGCGACCGCCGAGGGCCAGACCTATCGCTGGGACGACGGCTCGACCTACGTCAAGTCGCCGCCCTACTTCGTCGACATGCCGAAGACCCCGGCGCCGGTTACCGACATCGTCGGCGCCCGGCCGCTGGCGGTGCTGGCCGACAGCATCACGACCGACCACATCTCGCCCGCCGGCAACATCCGCAAGGCGAGCCCGGCCGGCGAGTACCTGCTCGGCTACCAGGTGCGCCCCAACGACTTCAATTCCTACGGCGCCCGCCGCGGGAACCACGAGGTCATGATGCGGGGCACCTTCGCCAACATCCGCATCCGAAACGAGATGGCGCCCGGGACCGAGGGTGGCGTCACCCGGCACCTGCCGTCGGGCGAGGTCATGCCGATCTACGACGCGGCCATGCGCTACCAGGCGGAGGGCGTGCCGCTCGTCATCGTCGCCGGCAAGGAGTACGGCACCGGCTCGTCGCGCGACTGGGCGGCGAAGGGCACGCGGCTGCTCGGCGTGCGGGCCGTGATCGTCGAGAGCTTCGAGCGCATCCACCGCTCGAACCTGGTCGGGATGGGCGTGCTGCCGCTGCAGTTCAAGGAGGGCGTCACCCGCAAGACGCTCGGGCTCGACGGCAGCGAAACGTTCGACATCGTCGGCGTCGCCGCCGGCATCAAGCCGCGGATGGACGTCACCTGCCACATCCATCGCGCCGACGGCCGCACCGAGACCGTCCAGCTCCTGTGCCGGATCGACACCCTGGACGAGCTCGAATACTACCGCCATGGCGGCATCCTGCAGTACGTGCTGCGCGGGATGCTGAAGGACGCCGCCTGATCGCCGTCCCTCGATCGTTCGGCCGGCCGCCCCGGACCCCCCGTCCGGGCGACCGGCCGCCGATGCCCGCGTGACGCACGAAGGCGTCACGCGGACGTGATGCGGGGTTGAGTCGATAGCCGGTCAAGACCGGCGTAAGGTGCCCCGCATGGTCACCCGCCGCCATCTCCTCCGCTCGATCGCAGCGGCCGCCGCCCTGGCGGCCGGCAGCGTGCCGCTCGCCGCCGGGGCGGCCGACCGGGGGCCCGTCGTCGTCGAGCTCTTCACCTCGCAGGGCTGCTCGTCCTGCCCGGCGGCGGACAAGTTCCTGGCCGAGCTCGCCGGCCGCGGCGACGTCATCGCCCTGTCGTTCCATGTCGACTACTGGAACTACATGGGCTGGACCGACCCGTTCAGCCGGGCCGACAACTCGGCGCGCCAGCGCGCCTACAAGCACGCCATGGGGCTGCGCTACGTCTATACGCCGCAGATGGTGGTCGACGGCCGGAGCCAAGCGATCGGCAACGAGCGCGAGGCGGTCGAGCGCCTGATCGAGGCGGCGGCGGAGCGTCCGCGCCTGCCGGTCGGGCTGGTGCAGAAGGGGACCACGATCACGGTGACGGTACCGGGCCGCGAGGATGCCGAGCCGGCGGTCGTCTGGCTGGTGGTCTTCGACCGCACCCAGGTCACCAAGGTCGAGCGCGGCGAGAATTCCGGCCGCTCGATGGTCAATGCCCACGTCGTGCACAGCGTGATGCCGATCGGCAAGTGGCTCGGCCAGCCGCTGCAGCTCACCTACACCAGCGACGCCCTCGCCGCGAACCGGGGGGCGGCCGTCCTCGTCCAGAAGAAGGGCACCGGCCCGATCCTGGGGGCGGCCATGATCCGGCCGCCGACGAGCTGAGTCAGCCGCCCGGGCGGACCGAGGGACGGTCGCCGAGATCCTGGAAGAAGCGCAGCAGGTAGCCGTCCGGATCGAGCAGGATGAACTGCCGGTTGCCGACCTCGCGGGTGCCGGCGCGGTACCAGCGCTCCTCCATCGCCAGGAAGATGCGCGCGCCGCCGGCGACGGCCGCGGCGTGCAGCGCGTCGGCGTCCGACACCCGGATCTGCAGGTTGATGCCGCGCCCGAAGGGCGGCTCGAGCGGGCCCGCCAGCCAGGTCCGGTTCGTCGGGTCGGGCGGATGGAGGGCGTCCAGCATCAGCTCCGCCCCCTCGCGCTCGAGATAGGCGAACCCCTCCTCCGGCCGGGCGTAGCGCATGGCGAAGCCCAGCACTCCGGTATAGAAGGCGAGGCTGCGGCCGATGTCGCTGCAATAGAGCTCCGGCACCAGCGCATTGCCCATCGCGTTCATCCGATCCGCAGCAGCGCCGGCGCGAGATCGCCCTGCGGTGCGACCGCGACATCGTCGAGGCCGAGCCAGCGCGCCAGACCCGCGAGCTCGCCATGGAGGGCCGGCGCGATCGCGGCCGGATCGGCGCCCGGCTCGGCATGGGCGGCCAGCACGAGAAGCCGGCGCCCGGCACGGTCGGCCTTGAGGTCGACGCGGCCGACCAGCCGGTCGCCCATGAGGAACGGCAGCACGTAGTAGCCGTGCGTGCGCCGCTCGGCCGGAGTGTAGAACGCGAGCCGGTAGTGGAAACCGAACAGGCGCAAGGTCCGGTCGCGTTCCCAGATCAGGGAGTCGAACGGCGACAGCAGCGCCGCCGCCGCAATGCGCCGCGGCAGGCGGGCCGACGGGTCGAGGAAGGCCGGGCGTTCCCAGCCCTCGACGGCGACCGGCCGCAGCTCGCCCGCCTCCACCAGTTCGGCGAGGCGCTCCCGGGTGTCGACGACCGGCAGGCGGAAATAGTCCCGGAGGTCGCGCTCGGTCGCGATGCCGAGCGCCCGCGCCGAGAGGCGGAGCAGGCGGCGCTGGGCCTCGGCCTCGGGCGGCGTCTCCGCCGCCAGCACGTCCCGCGGCAGCACCCGCTCCGGCAGGTCGTAGACGCGCTCGAAATGGCGCCGGCTGGCGGTCGTGACGCGGCCCGCCCAGAACAGGAACTCCAGCGCCTGCTTGCCGTCGCTCCAGCCCCACCAGCCGCCCTCGCCGCGGCTGCCGTCCGAGAGCTCGCCGGCGGTCAGCGGCCCGCGGTCGGCGACCTCCGCCAGCACCCGCCGGACATAGTCGGCCCGCTCCTGCCCGAAGCGGGCGAGCCCGCCATAGAGGCCCTGCCCGCGCCAGGCCCGCTCCATCCGCCAGCGCATCAGCGGCTGCAGCGCCAGCGGCATCAGCGAGGCTTCGTGCCCCCAGTATTCGAAGAGGGTGCGCCGCCGGTCGTAGGCCAGCCGGTCGAGCAGCGCGGTGGCATAGCCGCCGAGCCGCGCATGCAGCGGCAGGTAGTGCGAGCGCACCAGCACGTTCACGGAATCGATCTGGAACACGCCGACGCGCTCCAGCACCCGGCGCACATGGCGCGCGTCGACGGCGCCCGCGGGCCGCGCCTCGGCGAAGCCCTGGGCCGCGAGCGCGATGCGGCGCGCCTCGGCGGCCGAGAACCGTTCCTTCGCCATCCCGACCGCCCGCCGCCCGGTCAGGCGGCGTCGACCCGGAGCGTGGCGCCGTCGACGCCGACCACCCGGACGCGCGCGCCCGCGGGCAGGTCGGGGCCGGTCACCCGCCACATCGTGTCCTCGACATGGACGCGGCCGACCCCGTCGACGATCGGACGGTCGAGGGTCAGGAGCCGCCCGACATACTGCTCGCCGCGGCGGTTCAGGTGCGGCTGGTCCGTCCCCTCCGGCCGGGGCCGCATCCAGCGTCGCGACAGCGCCACGTCGGTGACGCAGAAGACGGCGAAGAGGAGGACCTGGTACTGCCAGTGGAGGTCCGGCCAGAACCAGGACACCCCGCCGACGAGGAGGGCGGCGATGCCGAGCCAGAGGAAGTAGACGCCGGGCGCCAGGATCTCGACCGCGACCAGGACGGCGCCGAGGCTGAGCCAGTGCCAGAAGAGGATGCCGTCCATGCCGGGCGCCCCGCGTTCGCCGATCAGGCCGGCGGCGGTCCGGAAGGCTTCGACGGCGCCAGGGCCTCGCGCGCCAGATCGGCGACGCCGCCGATCGCCCCGATCACGTTCGCCGCCTCGACCGGCAGCATCAGCACCTTCTGGTTCGGCGCCGAGGCCAGTTTCTCCAGCGCCTGGATGTAGCGCTGGGCGACGAAATAGTTGACGGCCTGGAGGCTGCCGGCGGCGATCGCCTGCGACACGGCGGCGGTCGCGCGCGCCTCCGCCTCGGCCTCGCGCTCGCGGGCCTCGGCATCGCGGAAGGCCGCCTCGCGGCGCCCCTCGGCGGCGAGGATGGTGGCCTGCTTCTCGCCCTCGGCCCGGAGGATCGCCGCCTGCCGGAGGCCCTCCGCCTCCAGCACGGCGGCGCGCTTGTCGCGCTCGGCCTTCATCTGGCGGCCCATGCTGTCGACGAGGTCGCGCGGCGGCGAGATGTCCTTGATCTCGATGCGGGTGACCTTGACGCCCCAGCTGGTGGTCGCCTCGTCGACCACCACCAGGAGCTGGGCGTTGATCTTGTCGCGCTGGGAGAGCAGCTCGTCGAGGTCCATCGAGCCCATGACGGTGCGCACGTTGGTCATGGTCAGGTTGAGGATGGCGTTCTCCAGGTGCGAGACCTCGTAGGCGGCCCGCGCCGCGTCGAGCACCTGGAAGAAGACGACGCCGTCGACCGTGACGAGCGCGTTGTCGCGGGTGATGACGTCCTGCTGCGGCACGTCCAGCACCGTCTCCATCATCGACAGCTTGGCGCCGACGCGGTCGACGAAGGGAACGATCAGGTTGAGGCCGGGCTTGAGGGTTCGCGTGTAGCGGCCGAACCGCTCGACCGTGTACTCGCGGCCCTGGGGCACCGACTTCACGCCCATGACGACGAGCAGGATCGCCAGCACCAGGACGACCAGGACGAAGATCGAGAATCCGCTCATTGCCCCTGACCCGTCCGGTTGCAGCCGATTTCATTCTACCGGAAAGCGGCGCGGTCCGGGGGCCGATTCCGAAGCTCCGGATCGGCGTCGATTTCCGGTCTCCGGGCGGGAACCAATCCCCCCGCCCGCGGTTCGCCCCGTGAGCCCCGGGGCGGGGACCTGGTCCACCCCGCCGGCCGGCCGCCCTCGCGCCGGTGCGTCCGGGCTCGCCCGCAAGAACCGCGAGCAGACAAGGAAGCGATCATGGCAATCTTCAGTTGGAACGGGTCGACGAATCTCGATCTCAAGATCATGGGGCAGTCGTTCGACTTCCGGTCGGACGTGCTGCAGATCTCCGACCCGGGTCTCCAGGCCAGCCAGTTCGACATCGTCGAGAACGGGACCGACCTCGCCATCGTCAAGACGCGCGACGCGACCGGAGCGCCGCTGCCGGCGGGCGAGGTGCGGTACGCCTACATTCCGAACATGCTGGCGCGGCAGATCGGCGGCGCCGACGCCTCGCCGGTCAGCTCCAACATCGTGCTGTCGAACGGCGGCCAGCTGTGGGTCGGCGACCGGATGACCGACACCCTGCTCGACGATGCCGGCAACGACGTCACCGTCCTCTCCAGCACCACCCAGGCGGTCCAGGTCTGGGGCTTCGGCGGCGCCGACACGATCGCGACCGGCGACGGCAACGACCGCGTCTACGGCAACACCGGGGCCGACAGCATCGTCGCCGGGGCCGGCAACGATTCGGTCTATGGCGGCCAGGAGAGCGACACGCTGAACGGCGCCGCCGGCAACGACAACGTCGCGGGCGACCTCGGCAACGACCAGATCAACGGCGGGTCGGGCAACGACATCCTCTATGGCGGCGCCGGCAACGACGTCATCGACCCCGATATCGGCAACGACACGGTCTTCGCCGGCAACGGCAACGACACGGTGGCGGTCGGGGACAGCGACACCGGCGACAAGCTCATCTACATGGACAAGCTGCAGGACCGGGTGACGATCGTTTCGACCACCGGCGACCATATCGTCCATCTCGGCGACGGCAACGACGAGGCGGCGCTGGAGGCCAACGCCGGCGACATCCAGGTCTTCGGGGAAGCCGGAAACGACAGCATCTTCGGCCAGAACCTGGGTGCCGACACGTTCGACGGCGGCAGTGACGACGACACCATCGGCCTTCTCGACGGCTCGGTCGGCGACAAGACGCTGATCGGCGGCGACGGCGACGATTCCGTGTTCGTCGGCGACAGCTCCGGCGTCCCCTTCGAGGGCGTGCTGCCGAACACGGACGTGACCGTCGAGGGCGGCGAAGGCGACGACACGGTCGAATATGTCCGCGGGCTGACGCTGGCCGATGCCAACGACGGCGGCGACGGCGACGACCGCATCTCGTTCTTCTCGCCCACCTTCCTGACGCTGCGCGACCAGTCGCTGCAGAACTTCGAGACGGTCTTCTTCAGCGAGGGCGAGGACAATGTCCGGTTCGCCGACGGCAACGTCGCCGAGGGCGAGTCGATGGTCGTCTTCGGCGGCGCCGGCTACGACATCCTCGACGCCGGCCGCGAGACCGACGGCACCTATGAGCTGAACGGCGAAGCGGGCGGCGACGTCCTGATCGGCGGTGCCCTCGACGACACCCTGAACGGCGGGCTCGGCGAGGACGTCCTGACCGGCGGCGCCGGGGCCGACCAGTTCGTCCACGACCTGAACTGGAACACGGGCGGCGCCTATTCCGACGTCATCCAGGACTTCACCGGCACCGTCGACCGGATGGTCTTCGACGGCAATGCCTTCTCGGGCGTCTCGGCGATCGACGGCTACAAGGGCACCGCCGGCGATGCCGCCACCGCCAACGACAACCTGCTGATCTCGACCGGCGACAGCTACTCCGGCATCTCCGAGTTCGACACCTTCCTCTCGGTCGGTGCGGCGGACACGGACAAGCCGGGCTTCTACATCTTCTTCAATTCGAGCACCAACCGCGGCGAGATCTGGTTCGACACCTCGATGGTCTCGACCTCGAACGCCGTGCTGATCGCCACCTTCAACAACATCACGGCGGTCAACCAGCTGGCCCAGTTCAACGAGGGTCCGGCCGGCAACAACTCCGGCGACTTCGTCATCATCTGACGCCGGGCGCCCCCGGAGCCGGTCACCGGCTCCGGGGGTACCGTCGCCGTCGGCGGCCGTCTCAGATCAAGGTGCCGACGACGGCTCCGGTCATGCAGGTGGCGAGCGTCCCGGCGACGATCGAGCGCGGCCCCAGGCCGACGATGTCGGCGCGACGGCCGGGCGCCATCGCCGCAAGGCCGGCGACCATGATCCCGAGGCTGGCGAAGTTGGCGAAGCCGCAGAGGGCATAGAGCAGGATCAGCCGCGAGCGCTCCGACAGGTCCTCGGCCGGGATCGCCGCCAGGCGGAGATAGGCCAGGAACTCGTTGAGGACGGTCTTGATCCCCAGGAGTTCGCCCGCGACCAGGGCTTCGGCCCAGGGAATCCCCATCAGCCAGGCGACCGGCGCGAAGACCCAGCCGGCGGCGCGCTCCAGCGTCAGCGGGCGGCCGTCCAGCGCCGGCAGCAGGCCGGCCGCCTGGTTGGCGAGCGCGACCAGCGCCACCATGACGATCAGCAGCGCCACGATCTGCAGGAGCAGCCCGACGCCGTCGGCCGTGCCGCGCACCAGCGCCTCGAACCCGCCCGAGGCGCGTTCGACGCCGTCGAGGTCGCCGGGGGTGGGCGGGCCGTCGTCGGGCACCATCAGCCGCGCCACGGTGATGGCGGCGGGCGCGCTGACGACCGAGGCGACGAGGAGATGCCCGAAGGCCTCCGGCAGGACCGGCGCCAGGATCGCGCCATAGAGGCCGAAGACGGTGCCGGCGATGCTCGCCATGCCGCCGACCATGACCATGAAGAGTTCCGACCGGCGCATCCGCGCGAGATAGGGGCGGACGAGCAGCGGCGCCTCGACCATGCCGACGAAGACGTTGGCGGCCGTCGACACCGAGACCGCCCCGCCGATCCCCAGCGCCCGTCCCAGGCCGCGCGACAGGGTGCGGACCACCCAGGGCACGATGCCCCAGTGGAAGAGCAGGGCCGAAAGGGCGCTGAACACCAGCACGATCGGCAATGCCTGGAAGGCGAGCGTGAAGGTCGCCCCCGGCGCCGTCTCCTGGTAGGGCAATGGCCCGCCGCCGAGGAAGCCGAAGACCAGGGTCGTGCCGGCGCGGGTCGCGGCCTGGATGGCCAGCACGCCGTCGGCAATGGCGGCGAAGGCGGCCCGCGCCCCCGGCGCCCACAGCAGCGGCACCGCGAGCGCGAACTGCAGCGCGATGCCCGCGAGCGCCGGCCGGATGCGGGCATGGCGGCGATTCTCGCCGAGCGCCCAGGCGAGCCCGGCCAGGAGGAAGACGCCGAGCAGGCTCTGGGCCCAGGGGGTCATGGCGCGCGGCGCATCAGGCCGCGGGCGGCCGGAGCGCCAGCGCCGCGGCGTCCTCCACTTCGAGCTCGCCGATCCGTTCGCCGCGCTTCGTCACCTTGTCGGTCGAGATGCGGATCTGGCGGATGTCCTCGGCCGTCTGGTCGAAATGCCGCTGGAGCTTGCCGACCCGGTCGTCGAGACGGCCGACATCGTCGAGGAGCAGGCGCACCTCCTTCTGCACGATGCCTGCCTGCTCGCGCATCCGCACGTCCTTCAGGACCGCGCGGACGGTGTTGAGCGTCGCCATCAGCGTCGTCGGCGAGACGATCCAGACGCGGGCGAGGAAGGACTTCTCGACGACCTCCGGGAAGTTCGCGTGCAGCTCGGCATAGACGGCCTCGGCCGGCAGGAACATGAGTGCGCTTTCCGCCGTCTCGCCCGGGACGATGTAGCGCTCGGCGATCGCCCGGACGTGGGCCAGGATCGCGGCCGCGAAGGCGCGGCGCGCGGCCACGCGCGCCGGTTCGTCGGCAGCCGCCCGCAGGGCGTGCCAGCTCTCCAGCGGAAACTTCGCGTCGATGGCGATGGCCCCCGGCGGATTGGGCAGCTGGAGCAGGCAGTCGACCCGGCGGCCGTCGCCGACCGGGGCCTGGAAGGCGTAGGCGGATGGCGGCAGGATTCCCGAGACCAGCGCCTCGAGCTGCACTTCGCCGAAGGCGCCGCGGGCCTGCTTGTTCGACAGGATGTCCTGGAGCTGCACGACCTGGGTCGAGAGTTCGGCGATCTTGGACTGGGCGGCGTCGATGACGGCCAGCCGCGACTGCAGGTCGCCCAGCGTCGTCGCCGCCGACTGGGCGTTGCGCTCCAGCGTCTCGCCGACGAGCTGGGTCAGGCGCGCGAGGCGAAGGTCGACCGCCTCGGCGATGTGGCGCTCCTGCGCCGCCAGCCGCTCGGCGGTGGCCGCCTGGGCGGCGGCCGACTGCTCGGCCATCTGGGCGAGCCGGCCGGCGAGCGCCGCTTGGCTTTCCACCATGCGCTCGGCCGCGCCACCCTCGGCCGCGATCGGCCGGCGCAGCAGGACCAGCACCAGGACGACGGCGGCCGCCGCCGCCACCAGCGCCGCGACGGCGAGCGGATCGAGATTCAACGAGCCCCCGCCATCGCCGGTGCGGCGATCCCCAGCGCCTTCATCGACTCGCCGCGAAGCTGCGACCACAGCCGCGCCGTGACGCGCCCGAACGCCTCGTCGGCGACGATGCGGCTGTCCCGTTCGCGCGGCCAGCCGGTCTCGACCATGTCGATGAAGCGCCCGGGGCGGGACGACATGACGCCGACCCGGTCCGACAGCATCGCCGCCTCGTCGAGCGCATGGGTGATCAGCATGACGGTGGCGCCGGTGCGCCGCCACAGGTTGAGGAGCTCGTCGCCCATCAGCAGCCGGGTCTGCTGGTCGAGCGCGCCGAACGGCTCGTCGAGCAGGATGAGGCGCGGCTGCATGACGAGGGTGCGGGCGATGCAGACGCGCTGCCGCATGCCGCCCGAGAGCTGCGCCGGATAGGCGCGGCGGAAATCCGTGAGGCCCATGAAGGCGAGCGCGTCGTCGACCCGGCGCGCCGTCTCGGCCGCGTCGGTGCCGGCGCGGCGCAGCCCGAAGGCGACGTTGTCCCAGACGGTGAGCCAGGGGAAGGACGCATCCTCCTGGAAGACGACACCGATCCCGTCCGGCACCTCGCCCCGCACCTCCCGGCCCTCGAACAGGATCCGGCCCTCCGACGGCGCCGACAGGCCGGCCAGGACGTCGAGCAGGGTGGACTTGCCGCAGCCGGACGGCCCGACGACCGACAGGAACTCGCCCTGCCGCAGCACCATGTCGATCGGCCCCAGCGCATGCACCGGCGGGTTGCCGGCATTGGCGGGATAGACCCGCGTCACTCTCGCGACCGTTGCGTGCCCGTCTGCGGCATCGACGTCGCCGGCGCTGCCGCCCCCCGTCGGACCCGGCTCCTGGTTCACGGTCCCTCCCCGATTTCCTGGCTGTCGCTCGCGCGAGGATAGGGGCCGGGACCGGGGGGAACAAGCGCCCGGGGCGTCCTCCGGCGGCGCCTCAGGCGGGCCGGTCCTTGACCATGATGGCGGTGGGCCGGCCGGCATAGTCGACCGTCTCGAGGTCCTGCCAGCCGAGGCCGGCATAGTAGCCCCGCTTGTCGAAGGTGAAGAGGTGGAGGCGCGGCACGCCGAGGCGCCAGGCCGCCGCCTCGGCGGCGGCGCAGAGGGCGCCACCCAGCCCGCGGCCGCGCTGGCCGGGCATGACGAAGACGGTCGCCAGCCAGGGGTTGAGGTCGGGGCGCGTCTCCATGTCGTCGAGCAGGATGCTGGCGGTCCCCAGCGCCAGCCCGTCGGGCGCGACCGCGACGACCGCGACCGGCACCCGATCGCGGTTCGTCCGCGCCCGCAGGCTGGCGGCGCGGACGTCCACCGTCTTGCCGGGGAAGACCGGGTGCCAGAACTGCCACAGCGCCTCGGCGAGCGGCATCACCAGGTCCGGCCGCTCGGCGAGCGGCACGATCTGCCAGGGCGGGGCGGCGGGGTCCGTCATGGCCCGAGGATAGGGAGGACCGCGACGGGACGGCAAGCGGCAGGCGGCATGGGCCCGTGCTAACCTGCCGCGCAGTGTCGCAACGGGAGGTCGGGACGCATGGGTGCGGGAACGCTGGCGGCGATCGTCGTGGGCCAGTCGCCACGGCCGGACGTCGAGGCCCTCTTGCAGGCGGCGGTCGGTCCGGCGGCGCGGGTGCGCCTGGTCGGCTGCATGGATGGGCTGTCGCGCGCCGAGATGGCGGCCGAGCCGCCCGTCGACGAGGCGGACACGCTGTTCACGCGCCTGCCCGACGGCACCGGCGCGACGCTGTCCAAGCGCGCCGTCACGGGACGCGCGCAGATGCTGATCGACCGCTTTGCCGACGAGGGGGTGCGCGCGACGCTGATGTGCTGCACCGGCGCCTTCCCCGGCCTCAAGCCCGCGGGCGTCGTCGTCTTCCCCTCCGCCGTCCTGTCCGGCCTCGCCAACGGCCTGCTGCCGGCCGGCCGCCTCGGCCTGCTGGTGCCGCTGCCGGCGCAGGTGCGCGGGCTCGCCGGCAAGTGGGTGCGGCCGGGGCTGGAGGTGGTGGCCGAGCCGCTGCTGCCGCTCGCCGACGCCGCCGAGGCGGAGGCCGCCGCCGACCGCCTCGCCCGCCGCCGGCCCGACCTCGTCGTGATGGACTGCATCAGCTACACCCCGGCGCAGCGCGACGCCGTGCGCCGCCGCCTCGCCTGCCCCGTGCTGCTCGCCATTTCCACCACCGCCGCCGTCCTGCGGGAGATGTTCGCGTGACCCATCCGACGAGACCCATTTCGCTGGACGACATCGAGTCGCTGGCGATCGGCGCCTGGATCCTCGGCACCGGCGGCGGCGGCAGCCCCTATCTCGGCCTCCTCAACATGCGGCGCATCTACGCCGAGCGCGGCGAAGTCCGGCTGATGGACCCGTTCGACCTGGCGGACGAGGACGACGTCGCCGTCGTCTCCAACATGGGCGCGCCGCTGGTCGGCCAGGAGCGGCTGACCGACAGCCGCACCATCGCCCGCGCCGTCGAGATCATGGAGCGCTACCAGGGCCGCCGGTTCCATGCGGTCATGTCGCTGGAGATCGGCGGCGGCAACGCCATCCAGCCGCTGATGGCGGCCGCCCATCTCGGCATCCCGGTGGTCGACGCCGACTGCATGGGCCGCGCCTTCCCGGAGGCGCAGATGACGAGCTTCGCCATCGGCGACCTGCAGCCCTGGCCGCTGTCGCTCGCCGACTGCCGCGGCGAGGAGGCGATCGTCGCCAGGGTCACGACCTGGAAGTGGATGGAGCGGGTCAGCCGCAAGATCTGCGTCGAGGTCGGCTCGGTCGCCTCCACCTGCAAGGCGCCGCGCACCGGCGCCGAGGTCAAGCGCTGGGGCATCCACCACACGACGACCAAGGCGATCGGCATCGGCCGCGCCGTGCGCGAGGCGCAGCGCCGTCACGACGACCCGATCGCCGCCATCCTGGAGCACGAGGGGGGCCTGCGCATCTTCGCCGGCAAGGTCAGCGACGTCGCCCGACGGACCACCGAGGGCTTCCTGCGCGGCACCGCCACGATCGAGGGGCTGGACGGCGACCGCGGGTCGCGGATGGAGATCGCCTTCCAGAACGAGTGGGCGGTCGCCTGGCGCGACGGTGCGCCGGTCGTCACCACGCCCGACCTGATCTGCGTGCTGAACGCCGTCACCGGCGAGGCGATCGGCACCGAGACCCTGCGCTACGGGCAGCGGGTGGCGGTGATCGCCCTGCCGGCGCCGCCGGTGCTGATGACGCCCAAGGGGCTGGAGCATGTCGGCCCGCGGGCCTTCGGATACGACATCGAGTTCCGGTCGGTCTTCGCCGCACCGGCGACGGAGCAGGCGTGATGCGGCGGATCGGAATCGACGTGGGCGGCACCAACACCGATGCCGTCCTGATCGCGGGCAACGCGGTCGTGCGCTCGGTCAAGGCAGCGACGACGACGGACGTCACCGGCGGCATCCTGGCGGCGCTGGCCGCGCTGTCGCGCTTTCCGGAGGTGACGGAACGGCCGGTCGACGCCGTCATGATCGGCACGACGCACTTCATCAACGCCGTCGTCCAGGGGCGCAACCTGAACCGGGTCGGCGCGCTCCGCATCGGACTGCCGTCGGGCGCCAGCCTGCCGCCCTTCTGCGACTGGCCGCCGGCGCTGGCCGACCTCGTGCGCGGCGAGGTCGCCATGGTCGAGGGCGGCCACGACTATGACGGGCGGCCCTTCATGCCGCTCGACCGCGACGCCATCCGCGCCGCCGCCCGCCGCTTCGCCGCGGCCGGGTTGAAGGCGGTGGCGATCGCCGCCGTCTTCGCGCCGATCGACCCGTCCTGCGAGACCGAGGCCGCCCTGATCGTCCGCGAGGCGATCCCCGACGCTGCAATCACCTGCTCGCACGAACTCGGTCGCATCGGCCTGCTCGAGCGCGAGAACGCGGCCCTGATGAACGCGGCGCTGGCGGAACTGGCGCGCGACACGGTCGCCGCCTTCGAGGCCGCGATCGCCGCCAGCGGCCTCGCCGCCCCGCTCTACCTCACCCAGAACGACGGCACGGTGATGCTGGCGGCGCACGCGATGCGCCAGCCGGTGCTGAGCTTCGCGTCCGGCGCCACCAACTCGATGCGGGGGGCGGCCTTCCTCTCCGGCCTCGCCGACGCGATGGTGATCGACGTCGGCGGCACCACCACCGACATCGGCCAGCTCCGCCACGGCTTCCCGCGCGAGGCCAACGGCGTCGTCGAGGTCGGCGGCGTGCGCACGCTCTTCCGGATGCCGGACCTCCTGTCGATCGGGCTCGGCGGCGGCAGCCATGTCGAGGACGGGGGCGATCGGGTGGGGCCGGTCAGCGTCGGCCACCGGTTGACGCAGGAGGCCCTGATCTTCGGCGGCACTCGCCTCACGGCGAGCGACGTCGCGGTGGCGGCGGGGCTGCTCGAGCTCGGCGACCGGGCGCGGGTCGCGGCGCTCGCGCCGGCCCTCGTCCGGCGGGCGCTCGCCCGCGCCCACGCCATGGTCGAGGAAAACGTCGACCGGATGAAGACGGACGCGGCGCCGCTGCCGCTGATCGCGGTCGGCGGCGGCGCCTTCCTGATCCCGGAAACGGTGGCCGGCATCAGCCGGGTGGTCCGGGTGCCCCACGGCGACTGCGCCAACGCCGTCGGGGCGGCCATCGCCCAGGTCTCCGGCGAGATCGACCAAGTGTTCCAGGGCATGGCCCGGGCGGAGGCGGTGGCCGCCGCGACCGAGCTCGCCCGCGAACGCGCGGTCGCCGCCGGGGCGGAGGCCGGCACGCTGCAGACGATCGAGGTCGAGGACATTCCGCTCGCCTACCTGCCCGGCAATGCGCTGCGCGTGCGCGTGCGGGTGGTCGGCGACATCGCCGCCGCCGGCGGCTGACGCCGGCGGCCGCGCTCTACCGTCCCTGGCAGACCGCCTGGAGCCGCACCGTCGTCGCGCCCTGGCGGCGAAAGCCGAGATCGTCGGCGGCGCCGCGGCTGAGGTCGATGATCTTGGCGGTGCGGCGGGCATGCCGGTCGTTGACCCGGACCACCACCGACCGGCCATTCGCGACGTTGGTGACACGGACCTTGGTCCCGAAGGGCAGGGAGAGGTGCGCCGCGGTCTTGCCGTTCATGTCGAACGTCTCGCCGTTGGCGGTCCGCTGGCCCTGATGGCGGGTCCCGTAATAGTGGGCCCGGCCCGATTGGCGGAACGGCAGGAGACGCTCTCCGCCGCAGGGACGGGACGGATCCATCCGCGTCGGCTTCGCCGGCGGGATCACCGCTCGCTCCGGATTCATGCTCGGCAGGGCGGCGATCTGGGTCTCCGCAATCGCGGGGACCGGGCCGGCGAACGCGAGCGCCGCCAGCAGGACCGCCACCCGTGCCGCGGGGGGAATCGGCACGCGCATCGCAATCGGATACCACCCATTGGGCCATCAGGCAAATCGGCTCCCATCCGTCGCGCCGCCTGGGCGGGAGGACGGGGCCGGGCTATGCTCGCCGCATGACCTGGTCCATCGTCGCCCGCGACCCCGAGGCCGGAGCCTTCGCCGTCGCCGTCACCACCCGGGCCTTCGCCGTCGGCGCCCGCTGCCCCTTCGTCGAAAGCGGGATCGGCGCCCTGTCGACCCAGGCGCTGTCGAACCCGCTCTACGGCCGCCGTGGCCTGGCGCTGCTGCGCGAAGCCGTGCCGGCGCCCGACGTCGTGCGTCTCCTGACCGATGCCGATCCGGGCCGCGAGCATCGCCAGGTGCATGTCGTCGACCGCGACGGCACGACCGCCGCCTGGACCGGGGCCCAGTGCATTCCCTGGTGCGGCCAGGTGACCGCGCCCGACGTCTCGATCGCCGGCAACATGCTGGCCGGCCCGGACGTGATCGCCGAGACGATGCGGGTCTACCAGTCCAGGCGGAAGGTGCCGCTGGCGGAGCGGCTGCTGCTCGCCCTGGAGGCCGGACAGGTCGCCGGCGGCGACAAGCGCGGGCGCCAGTCGGCGGCGCTCGTGATCTTCGCCGGCGAGGAGTATGCCCAGCTCGACCTGCGCGTCGACGACCATCCGGACCCGCTGGTCGAACTGCGCCGCCTCTACCAGGTCGCCCAGGGCCGCCCTGCGGCGATGCGCCAGTTCACGCCGACCCGCGCCAACCCCGCCGGGGTGACCGACTGGGCAGTCATCGAGGCCGCCGTGACGAAGCATCTGGAGGCGCGGGAGACGGCCGGGCGCCGGCCGCGGACGCGGACGCGCTGACCTTTCCCGTTCCTGCCCCCCTCCCCTGCCGACACCCCCCTGGAGACCGATCGATGACCAAGGAAGGACCCCTCGTCTTCGCCGTGCTGCTGGGCAGCCTGCGCAAGGCTTCGTTCAACGCGATGGTCGCGCGCGCGCTCCCCGGGCTGGCGCCCGAAGGCGTCACCGTGCGCGAGCTCGAATCGGTGCGCGACTATCCGCACTACGACGCCGACCTCCAGGCCGAAGGGTTCCCGGACATCGTGACGCGCACCGCCGACGCGATCCGCGCCGCCGACGCCCTGATCGTCGTCACGCCCGAGTACAACTACTCGATCCCGGGCGCGCTCAAGAACGCCGTCGACTGGCTGTCGCGCCTGCCGAACCAGCCCTTCGCCGGCAAGCCGATCGCGATCCAGACCGCCTCCCAGGGGCCGTTCGGCGGCATCCGCTGCCAGTACCATCTGCGCCAGTCGATGGTCTTCCTCGACGGCCGGGTGCTGAACAAGCCCGAGATCGCCGTCGGTTCGGTCCAGACCCGCGTCGACGCCGCGACCGGCGCCCTCACCGACGCCACCACCCGCGGGCTGATCGGCCAGCAGCTCGCGGCGCTGGCCGAGTTCGTCCGTCGGCAGGGGTGACGATCAGACGCCCTGCACCGAGTAGCCGCCGTCGACCGGGATCGCGGTGCCGGTGACGAAGTCGGAGGCCGCGCTCGCCAGGAAGACGGCGATGCCGGCATGGTCGTCGGGGGTCCCCCAGCGACCGGCCGGGGTGCGGGCGAGCACGCGCTCGTTGAGGCCGGGCACGTCCTCGCGGGCGCGGCGGGTGAGCGCGGTGTCGATCCAGCCCGGCAGCACGGCGTTGACCTGGATGTTGTCGACCGCCCAGGCGGTGGCGAGCGCGCGGCTGAACTGGACGATGCCGCCCTTGCTCGCCGCGTAGGCCGAGGTGAAGGGCGCGCCGAAGATCGACATCATCGAGCCGATATTGATGATCTTGCCGCCGCCGGCGCGCTTCATCGCCGGGTGGACGGCATGGCTGCAGAGGAAGGCGCTGGTCAGGTTCGTCTCGATCACCTGCGACCATTCCGCCAGCGTGTACTGCTCGGGCCGCTTGCGGATGTTGATGCCGGCATTGTTGACCAGGATGTCGATGCGGCCCATCGCCCGCTCGGCCTCCGCCATCAGCGCCTTGACCGAGGCCTCGTCGCAGACGTCGACCGCGATCGCCGTCGCCTTGGCGCCCTTCGCCGCGAGCGACTGGACGGCCGCGGCGTTCTTCTCGGCATTGCGGCCGGCGACGACGACGGCCGCACCTGCCTCCGCCAGCCCGCCCGCCATGCCGAGGCCGATGCCGCCATTGCCGCCGGTGACCACCGCGACGCGGCCCGTCAGGTCGAAACGGTTCATGCGCCTGTCCTCCCCTCGCTTCTTCAGAAGTCGGTATCGGGCTCGTCCGCCGGGCTGCGCCGGGAACGTCGGCGCTGCCACAGCGCCAGCGCCACCGACGCCGCCGACAGCGCCAGCAGCAGGGCCGAGATCGGCCGGGTGACGAAGAGCCAGAGGTCGCCGTCGGTCATCAGCGCCCGCACCAGGTTGACCTCGATCTGGTCGCCCAGGATCAGGCCGAGAATGAGCGGCGCGAGCGGGAAGCCGAGCTTGACCAGCCCGTAGCCGACGACCCCGAAGATGGCCAGCACCCAGACGCTGGCCATGGTGTTGTTGAGCGCGTAGGCGCCGACGACGCAGAGCACCAGCACGACCGGGATCAGCACCGACTTCGGCACCGTGACGATGCGCAGGAACCAGCGGGCGCCGACCGCCATGATCGCCAGCATGATCGGGTGGGCGACGAGGTAGGCGGCGAAGAGGCCGTAGGCGAGCTTCGTCTCCTGGCTCATGAAGAGCGGGCCGGACTGGATGCCGTGGATCGTCATCGCCCCCAGCATCACCGCCGTCACCGCGTCGCCTGGAATGCCGAAGGCCATGATAGTCACCAGCGAGCCGCCGACATTGGCGTTGTTCGAGGCCTCGGAGGCGATGATGCCTTCCGGCGTGCCGGTGCCGAACCGCTCCGGGTGGCGCGAAAGCTTCTTCGCCTGGTCGTAGGCCATGACGCTGGCGGCGCTGCCGCCGATCGCCGGCAGGACCCCGATCAGGATGCCGACGAAGGTCGACCACAGCAGCAGGAACGGGCGGGAGAGGATCTCGCCCACCACCTTCATCTGCGACACGGCGAGGCTGACGATCTGGCCGGCGGTCGCGTCGCCGACCGCGAGCGAGCGCGCCCGCTCGATGTCGGTCATGATCTGGGCGAAGGCGAAGACGCCGATCAGCACCGGCAGGAAGGGGAAGCCGCCGGCCAGGAAGTCGGTGCCGAGGGTGAAGCGCGGCACGCTCATGATCGGGTCGGTGCCGACGGTGGTGACGATCAGCCCGAGGGCGCCCGCCAGCAGCCCCTTGGCGAGCGATTCCTCGGTCAGCCCCGCGACCATGGAGAGGGCGAAGACGAAGAGGGCGAAGAACTCCCACGGGCCGAACTGCAGGGCGACCTCGGCCAGCCATCCGGTCGCGCCGATGAGGAAGACCCCGCCCAGCAGGCCGCCGAAGAACGACGCCCAGATCCCGAGCCAGACCGCCCGCCCGGGCTCGCCCTTGCGGCTCATCGGAAAGCCGTCGAAGGTGGTCGAGATCGAGGACGGCTTGCCCGGGATGCCGATCAGCGTCGCGGTGATGAGGCCGCCCGATTCGCCGCCGACATAGACGCCGACCATGGCGGCCAGCCCCTGGAGCGGTTCCAGTCCGAAGGTGAAGGGCAGCACCATGATGACGGTCATGGTGATGGTGATGCCCGGCAGCGCACCGCCGACGACCCCGACCAGCGTGCCGAGGAAGAGCGGCGTCAGGTACTTCGGCTGCAGGATGTCGAGGATGCCGAGGGCGAGGAGATCGAACATCCGCTCACACGCCCGTCCAGGCGCCGCGCGGCAGCAGGATCGACAGCCAGCGCTCGAAGACCAGGAACACCGGCACGCTCATGACGGCCGCGACCACGAGGACGGTGATCCAGCGGCCGGCGCCGCGCGGCGGGTCGAGCAGGATCTGCAGTCCGACGACGAAGGCGAAGGTGGCGATGCGAAAGCCCAGGCCCGGGAGGGCGAGGACATAGAGCCCGAAGGCGACAAACGTCAGCAGGACGAGGCGATGGTTCCGCGGGCCGGCAGCGGCCGGCCGCCGCCGTCGCCGGCCGAAGAGATCGCCCACGACCAGGACGGCGCCGAGCAGCATCGTCGCCGCCAGGACGATCCGCGGATAGAAGTCCGGCCCGATCGGCACGAAGGGCGACTGCGGCAGGCCCCAGGTCAGGGCGAAGAGCAGGGCGCCGAGCCCGAGCCCCAACGCCCCGGCCACCATGTCCCGGGTCGGACGCATCGGCGTCGAAGCCCTTCCGGTCAGCGGCGCAGCAGGCCGAGTTCCTGTGCCAGCGTCCGGTTCTCGCCGTCGACCCGCGTCAGGAACTCGCCATAGGCCTTGCGGTCGAGATGCAGCACGTCGGTGCCCTGGACCTTCATCGACTTCACGAACTCCGCCTCGACGACCGCCTTGGCGCAGGCGGCGTCGAGCGCGGCCAGCACCGGCTCCGGGGTGTTCTTCGGCGCCAGCAGCCCGCGCGTCACCGCATAGACGACGTCGAAGCCCAGCTCCTTCAGAGTCGGCACGGCCGGAATCTCGTCGCTGCGCTTCTCGGTGGCGATGGCGAGGAAGCGAAGCTGGCCCGCCTCGACCTTGCCCTTCTGCGTCAGGTTGCCGTCCGTCAGGTCGATATGCCCGCCGAGGATGGCGTTCATGCGCTGCGCGAGGCCGTCGTACGACACGTACTTCAGCTTGATGCCGGCCGCCTTCTCGAAGATGGCGGGGAAGAAATGGCTGGTCGATCCCAGCGTCGCGCCGACGCTGATCGCGCCGGGGCGGGCCTTGGCGTCGGCCACCAGCTCCGCCACCGTCTGCCACTTCGTCTTCGGGCTGGCGGTCAGGACCGACGGGGTCGACGCGACCGAGCAGATCGGCCGGAAGTCGGTGTGGGTGACGTCGGCCACCCCGGTGTAGTAGGTGAGGTGGATGTAGTCGTGGACGGCGAACAGCGTGTAGCCGTCCGCCGGCGCGCCGCGCGCCTCGCGCGCGCCGACGGTGCCCGACGCGCCGCCGACATTGGCGATGACGACGGTCTGGCCGAGATGCTTCTGGAAGGCCTGCGCGAAGGGCCGGAAGATGTTGTCGGTGTCGCCGCCGGCCGCCCAGGGCACGATCAGCTTCACCGGCCGTTCCGGGTAAGCCGCATGCGCCACGCCCGAAAGCGCCAGCATGGCCGCCGCCACCGTCAGAATCCGCATCGCCGATCCTCCCCTTCCCTGCTACCCCCGGCAGAATATCGCGGCAGAGAGAACCATACGAAGCATGGTCTTGGCCAGAGCCGGGCCACCGTCGGCCGGACCGCGCCATCGGCCGGTCTATGCCGCCGACGAGGCACCCATGGCGGATGACACCGCCCGCTCGAGCGCCGCCAGATCGACCGGCTTCGCCACGACCGCATCCATTCCGGCCGCGAGGCACTCGTCGCGCTGCTGCGCGGTCGTATCCGCCGTCAGCCCGACGATCGCGACCCGCCGTCCGGCGGTCTCCGCGCGCCGGATCCGCCGGGTCGCCTCGACGCCGTCGACGCCGGGCATCCACACGTCCATCAGCACGAGATCGTAGTCGCCCGTCCGGCAGGCGTCGGCCGCCGCCGCGCCGTCCGGGACGACCGTGATCCGGTGCCCGAGGGCGGACAGCATCGCGCGCATGAACTCGCCGCTGAGCGGCTCGTCCTCCGCCACCAGGATCGAGAGCGATCCGGCCGACAGCGGCCCGGCCGGCGGCGGCGCGTCCGATCCTTCGGCCGCCGCCGGATCGAGGGCGAGGTCGACCGTGAACCGGCTGCCGACGCCGGGCCGGCTCTCGGCCGTGACGTCGCCGCCCATCATGCGCGCGAGGCGGCGGGCGATCGCCAGACCGAGGCCGGTGCCGCCGTAGCGGCGAGTGATGGACGGATCGCCCTGCTCGAACGGACGGAACAGACGGTCGAGCTGATCGGCCGGGATGCCCTGGCCGCTGTCGGAGACCGTCATGCGGATCGACCACGGGGTGCCGGGCGCGGCCTCCTCGACCGTGAGGTCGAGCTCGACCCGGCCCGACGGGGTGAACTTGACGGCGTTGCCGACCAGGTTGAGCAGGATCTGCCGGATCCGCAGCGGATCGCCGAGGAACCACAGCGGCCGGTCGGGAACGACGGCCGCGATCGCGATTCCCTTGCCGCGCGCCGTGGCCGCGAACATGGCGACGCACTCGCGGGCGATCCGGCCGAGATCGAAAGGCACGCGCTCCAGCCGCAGATAGCCGGCCTCGGCCTTCGACAGGTCCAGGAGATCGTTGAGCAGCGCCAGCAGGTTCTCGCCCGCCATCTGCACCGCCGCGGCGTGACGCCGCCCCTCGGCGGAGAGGCCGGGATCGTCCTGGACGAGGCGGCCGAGGCCGAGAATCGCGTTCATCGGCGTCCGGATCTCGTGCCCGAGCGTCGCCAGGAAGTCGGATTTCGCCCGGCTCGCCTGTTCCGCGGCCGCCAGGGCCGCCGCCTCGCCCCGGGCCCGGCGCAGTGCGACCAGCGTCACCAGGAAGAGGAGGAGCGTCGGCGGCAGCGCGAAGGCGAGGTCGTTGGCGAGATCGCCCAGCCACTCCTCCCGGATATGGCGCGTGGTGGTGGCGGTCACCGCATAGACCGGGTAGCCGGGCAGACGACGGTAGAGGATGAGCCGCTCGCGGCCGTCGAGCCCGGTGACGGCGACATAGGCGCCGGCGTCCGGCACCGCCGCGACCTGACGGGCAAACAGCGCCAGCGGTGCCGTCTCGTGCAGGGGGCGGGGTGGCGGCGGGTAGCGCGCCAGCATCGCGCCGTCGGCGCGAAGGAGGGCCGCCGAGAACGGGGGTTCCAGCGCCGCCCGGCGGTAGAAATCCTGAAAATATTCCGGGTCCATCGAGACGGCGGTGACGCCACGGAACTCGGCGCCGCCGCGCCGCACCGCGACCTGGAAGAAGGTGACGTCCATCGCCCGGCCGTGCAGCGCGCCGCTGACATAGGGGCCGCGATCGGGATCGTCCCGATGGACCTGGTAGTATTTCCGATCGGAGAGATCGAGATCGTGCGACACCGGACCGGGACTGCTGGTCACCAGCGGCCGCCCGCGCGCGTCGAGCACCCAGATGCCCTGGATCTGCGGCAGGGCGCGGGTGAGGCCGACCAGCCGGTCCTCGATGCGGGTGGCGTCGGCCCGCACCGCGTCGTCGTCCAGCCCGCGCAGCATCTCCTGGACCTGGCCGGCCACCAGTTCCTGGGTCTCCATGACCTTGACGGCGTGCTCGTGGACGAGGTCGAGGGTGTAGGAGAGCCGCGCCTCGGCGTCCCGCCAGTTGCGGCCGAACGACTGCCAGGCCACGAGCGCGAACAGGATCAGGGGAACGACGAGGGAGGCGATCGCCGTCGCGCGCAGGAGCGCGATGGTCGACACCGACCGATGGGCACGCTCGCTCGGAACGGGAGGAGGATCGCCGCCCGCCTCCTCGGCCGCACGCGGTGCCGCCCCGGCCCTCCCGGAAGACGTCCCTGCCCCAGCCAACCCAGCGCCTTTCGCTCTCGGGCGAAGCTTCACTGATCGGGCGATTATCGCGCCCGTCACCGCTATTGGCGAGAGAGAAACGGACGGCCGGATCGGCCCCTCTCGGGAACCGGTCCCGCCCCGGCGTTGGAAGGAATGGTGGGTGCTATAGGACTCGAACCTATGACCCGCTGATTAAGAGTCAGCTGCTCTACCAACTGAGCTAAGCACCCGCCGGGGGGCGCCGTATAGCAAAGGCGACCCGGCTTGTCGATAGGCGCGACGGCCTCAATCGGTGCCGACCTCGCCCAGCCGGTCGAGTTCCATGTCGCGATGGACATAGACCCCCATCACCAGCCCCATCCCGAACAGCACCGTCAGCATGGCGGTGCCGCCGAACGACACCAGGGCGAGCGGCACGCCCACCACCGGCAGCAGGCCCATGACCATCCCGCAATTGATGAAGGCGTAGAGGAAGAGGGTCGAGGTGACGCCGATCGCCAGCAGGCGGCCGAACTGGTTGCGACTGCGCAGCGCGATCAGGAGGCCGTAGAGCACGACCAGGGCATAGAGGCCGATGACGGCGATGCCGCCGACCAAGCCCCATTCCTCGGCCAGCATGGTGAAGATGAAGTCCGTCTGCTTCTCGGGCAGGAAGTTGAGGTGCGTCTGGCTGCCCAGCAGGTAGCCCTTGCCGAAGACACCGCCCGAGCCGAGCGCGATCTTCGACTGGATGATGTGGTAGCCGGCGCCCAGCGGATCGGCCTCGGGATTGAGGAAGGTGATGATCCGCTGCTTCTGGTAGTCGCGCAGGAACTCCCATGCGATCGGCACGCTCGCCACCACGGCGGCCAGCACCAGCGCGAACTTCCACAGCCGGACGCCGGCCATGAAGAACATGACGCCGCCGCCGGCGACCAGCATGATCGCGGTGCCGAGGTCGGGCTGCTTCAGGACCAGGATCGCCGGCGCGAACACCAGGACCGCCGGCACCACCAGCATCAGCGGCCGGCCGATCTCGTCCATGTCGAGCCCGTGGAAATAGCGGGCGAGCGCCAGCACGAGCGCGATCTTCATGATCTCGGACGGCTGGAGCTGGATGAAGCCGAAGTCGATCCAGCGCTGCGCGCCCATGCCGATCTCGCCGCGCACTTCGACGGCGACGAGCAGGACCAGCGCCAGCCCGTAGACGACGTAGGCGAGGCGCAGCCAGACGCGCAGGTCGACCAGCGCGACCAGGATCATGCCGACCAGCCCGAAGGCGAAGCGCAGCATCTGCTTGTCGGCCCAGGGCTGGAAGCTGCCGCCCGCGGCCGAGTAGAGCATGGCGAACCCGACCCCGGCGATCGCCGCCAGCAGCAGGACCAGCGGCCAGCTGATCTGCCAGAACCGGTCGAGCAGCAGCGGCGCCGTCGCCCGCGGCTGGCGCTCCAGCATGCTCACGACCGCTCTCCCGCGCCGCGCTCGGCGACCACGCGCGACGGCGGCACCACCCGCGACGGGTCGCGGCGCAGGGTCTCGACCAGGATGTCGCGGGCGATCGGCGCGGCGACGCTGGAGCCGCCGCCGCCATGCTCGACCACCACCGCCACCGCATAGCGCGGCGCGTCGACCGGGCCGTAGCCGACGAAGAGGGCGTGGTCGCGCTCGCGCCAGGCCAGGTCCTCGTTGCGGCGCACGCCGCGCTCGCGCTCGGCGACGGAAATGCGGCGGACCTGGGCGGTGCCGGTCTTGCCGCCGAAGGCCAGGTCGGCGTCCCGCAGGCGGACGGCATAGGCGGTCCCGCCCTGCTCGTTGACCACCGCCGACATGCCGTCGCGCACCGCCGCCAGCGTCTGCGGCGAGATCCCGAGCGCGGGAAAGAGGTCGCGCCGCGGCGTCGCCTGGTTCTCGTGCATCACCGAAGTCCGGGTGAGCCGGGGCACGACCGCCCGGCCGCCATTGACGAGGCGGGCGGTCATCACCGCGAGCTGCAGCGGCGTCGTCAGCACGTAGCCCTGGCCGATCCCGGTCAGCACCGTTTCGCCCTGCAGCCACGACGCCTTGCGGACATGCTGCTTCCATTCGCGGTTCGGGATGAGGCCCGCCCGTTCGCCCGGGAGCTCGATGCCCGTCCGCTCGCCGAGCGCGAAGCGACGGCACATCGGCGCCAGCCGGTCGATGCCGACCCTGCGGGCGAGCTCGTAGAAATAGACGTCGCAGGACTGCTTCAGCGCCTCGTGCAGGTTCATCGCCCCGTGGCCCGCCCGTTTCCAGCAATGGAAGCGTTGCTCGCCCAGCTCGTAGTGGCCGGGGCAGTGGATGCGCTGGTCGGGGGTGATCGCCTTCGTCTCCAGGGCGGCCACCGCCACCATCATCTTGAAGGTCGACCCGGGCGCGTACTGGCCGGCCACGGCCTTGTTCGAGAGCGGCCCGCGGGCGTCCTGCCGCAGGGCATTCCATTGCGCCGACGAGATGCCGCTGGCGAAGAGATTGGGATCGAAGCCGGGGCTCGACACCAGCGCCACCACCTCGCCGGTGTGGACGTCCATCGCGACCGCGGCCGCGCTCTGCTCCTGCGCCAGGCGCTGCATCACGTAGCGCTGGAGCGCGAGGTCGATCGTCACCACCACCTGGTCGCCGGGATGTCCCGTCTGCCGGCCCAGTTCGCGGATGACGCGACCATAGGCATTGACCTCGACCTCGCTGGCGCCCGCCTTGCCGCGGAGTTCGTGCTCGCGGAAGCGCTCGATGCCATCCTTGCCGATGCGGAAATCGGGCAGCTCCAGCAATGGGTCGCCGGTCAGTTCGTGCTCGGACACCGAGGCCACGTAGCCGACCACGTGGCCCATCACGTCCCCATGCGGGTAGCGGCGCGAGAGGCCGGGGTCGATGGCGACCCCCGGCAGGTCGACGGCGTTGACCTCGACCCGCGCGACCTCGTCCCAGGTCAGGTTGCCGCGCACCAGGATCGGCACGAACCCGCGCTTGCGGCGCGCCTCGCGCAGGACCCGCCGGCGGTCCGCCTCGCCGAGCGGCGCGATCCGGTCGATGATGTCGAGGGCGCGCTCGAGATCGCCGATCTGTTCCGGCACCAGGACGAGCCGGTAATTCTCGACATTGACGGCGAGCGGCTCGCCGAAGCGGTCGACGACCTGGCCCCGCGGCGGCGGCAGGAGCCGGACGTTGATCCGGTTCTCGTCCGCCAGCATCG